>DAOSOK010000029.1 GCA_035373905.1 Candidatus Ozemobacteraceae bacterium
CTCAGGGCGAACGGGTGGCTTTCATTCTGCAGGAATCAATAACATATGAGACGAGGAGTAACCGGTCACGTCCCCGGGGCTTCAGCTTATTTCCGAGAGGCGTTTTCCTGGTATTCGTCGTCGGTATTGAGGGACCAGACGTCGGCTTCGGGCGCCACGCCGACGAATTTTCGCGCAGCCGTCAGGCCGGTGGCAATCGAATGGTCCATGTTGTTGTATTTGTACAGGCCCGCCCGGCCGACGCAGGAGAGGTTCTCGAGGCCGGATGCGAAGGTTTTCACCTTCTCGTATGCCTCCTGGAAGCCAAGGAAATACGTCGGGTAGCTTTCGGTCTCGCGCGTGACGAAGCTTCCGAGAATCCGTTCAGGGCGCAGGAGGTTCATCATCGCGAGTTCGCCGGCGGCGAGGGTCTTGAGTTCGTCGTCCGGGCGGTTCCACAGATCGTCGCCCCTGAACGCGAAATACTCGATGCTGATCACGCTCGTGCCGGGCCTTGCGGCCATGCGAGGACTGAAGTTGTTGAAGTTCGCCATGCGGGCCATGCGGACCTCGGGGGCGTGAACGTAGATCCACTGGTCGGGAAAGAGATCCGTCCCCTCCGCTACAATATTAACCGTTATATGATCTCGGTAATACAACGTATCGATCGCCCGGCGCACGTCTTCGGGAACCGCCGGCTCGAGCATGCCGAGCATCAGCGTCAACGGGATACCGGTGAACACGTGCCCGGGGCTCACGACAAGCGTGGTTCCGTCGGCCGCGCGGGCCTCGATCTCCGTGACGCGCATCCCTTCCCGGCGGATTTTCGTCACATCCGTTTTCAGGAGGAGTTCCCGCCGGGCGCCGGATGCGCGCTCCCACATGCGCTCGTACATCATGCCGGCGCCAAGCAACGGGTAATCGAACTCGTCGACGAGGGTTTTCGCCTGCACCCGCTGCTTGAACAGGGCGTTCGTGACGACCGTCTTCAGGTCGATGCCCTTGATGCGCTGGGAGGCCCACTCGGCGCCGATCTCGCGGCAGGGAATCCCCCAGACCTTTTCGGTGTAAGTCTTGAAGAACGTCTCGTACAGTTTCGTTCCGAATCGGCCCGAGACCCACTCTTCGAAGGTCTTCGCCTCGCCTTTCGCCCCCCGGAACTGCGAGGCGGCATAGGAGAGCATCGACGTCACGGATTCCCGAAGGCCCAGATTGCGAAGGGCATCGACGGCTTCGAGCGGGTATCTGAACAGTTTCTTTTTGTAGAAGATGCGCGTCAAGCGCTGAACCGGCAGGAACTCGTCGCCGAGCAACTCGTGCCAGAGGGCATTGATCTCGCGGCTTGCGGTGAAAAAGCGGTGAGGGCCGACGTCGAACCGGTTCCCATCGAAAACCTCCGTGCGCGAGAGGCCTCCGGGGATGGGGTGCCTGTCGAGCAGCAGCAGTTCGTCGCGACCGTGGCGGGCCAGTTCCAGCGCAGCGGCAAGCCCGGCCGGGCCTGCGCCGAGAATGGCAATTTCGGTCGATCGTCGGGAAACGTTCATGGCCGGCTCATGAATTCACTGCGAATGCGCTGTTCGAGGCCGACATGGTTACCGCCGCCGAAATCGAGCTTCGACCGGGAAACCGATTCGGAATGCTGCGGGATTCCGTCGGACAAGCGGACCCGGATCTTCCCTTCGGCAGTCCCGTTGATGGAGGCGGCGCCCGGACTGGCGGGCGGCAAGCTCACGAGCTGCGTCTCGAACGTAATGTCGGCCACCCCCGCGGTCCGGTCGACGGAGGCCAGCGTGAACGTCGCAAGGGACTGGCAATCGACCGTTTCGCTGTTCGGATCGGGCGATACGGGAATGACATGGGAAGCGACCCAGGAATCGCCTGGACAGACGCGCCCTTCAGGATATTCGAGAAGGGAGACCTCATAGAATTTCCTGAATTTCTCCGGCACGCCCTCGGCGGATGCAATTACGCACTTACTGTCCAGCGTCAGCCGCACGGGGTAACCGGGCGCAGGAAGTCCGCTCGCGAACAACGTTTCCGTGATCTGCTCCTGCGAGATGTCCTTGTTCGCAGCCCCGGGTTCGTAATAGGCCATCGAGGCGGTATGCGCCGTCAGAGTCTGAATGACGGCATTCCCGATACCGGGGCCAGTCTCTGAGTCCCCGCCGAGCGTCATGAGGCCCATCAGGGTCGTCTTCGGGATCAGCAGCATGTCTACTTCCATCCGCGACTGCACCTCGATCGAAAACGAGCTGACGCTGAATAAGGCCGGAGAAAGTCTCAACAGCAGGGTTTCCGTCGCTCCAGACGGAACCGAAAGACCGTCCGAGGCGAAACACGCGCCGGCACCGAGGCACCAGATCACCGCAAGGACAGTTTCAACCGCTAGTCGAAATGATTTCACTGGTGAACGTCTCCCATTTTTCATCTGAAGAAAAGAAGCATACCAATTTTTCGCACGCTCCGCGAATCATTTCTCCCGACCGATTCCTGCTCGTCTCACGAGTTATTGAGTCCTGCATATCAAAACCAGCTTCGCGTCTCCATTCGTGCTGAGCTTGTCGAAGCACGAACAGCCACTTGCCGATGGTTCCTCATTTCGCCCTTCGACAGGCTCAGGGGGAACGGGGTCATCATTCGATGCGGATACAATATATATTACACTTGATACGAGTCGCCCAACATATGAAACTCATAGTCATAGCATTCCGGGCAGGACCTCATGGTTCTGGCGCAGTCGCAGGGCGGAAAATTCGCCAGGGTGAGATCGAACGTCGCCCCCAGGAGTTCGGCTCGTGCCCTTTCCCTCACCTCCGCCCACGACGGCGGACACCGTTACGATCGCCCACGCCGTTCTCGGACTGATCCCTGGCGGCATTGCCCTGAGGAGGAAGCCGTTCATTCCGACCGGGTGCAGGGTATCGACCTGTTCAGCCTTGCCTGCCACGATCTTCGCCGTGACACGCGACAACTCATTCCCGCGCAGATTCCCCCGGGGAATACGATTTCGGCACGCCGGCCTCGAGCCTGAGGCAGACGCCAGCGAGAAGGTCGGTTCCGGATGTGTGCCCGATGCCGGCGACGCGCAACACGTCGGCGGAGCGGCATGTTCTGCCCGCCAGCGAGGCGAGAAACCGCTCGACGAGGAGAGAAGATCGGCCTCGCTCGGCGAAACGCAGTTGCCAGATGCTCTGGATTGTCGTCTTCCCAGCAAGGCGCTCGATCAGGTTCGATGCCGGCGCGATCAGCTCGCCGCCAAAGAATCTGTCGGCCAGGAGGGCTCCGCAACAGAAGTCGTCCCAGGCGGGAGTGAGCCCGGCTCCGCCGCCGAACCAGCCTTCGACGCCGGCGAGATCCGCAGCACCCCGTGCGAGGGCCTCCCTGAGATGCGAAACGGGCGCCAGGAACTCGGTATCCTCTCCTTCGAGAAACGCTTCTCCAACGTGTGAACGTCTGCCGCAGAGCCTGAGCGCCTTCCGTATCGCGGCGGCGATTTCGGCCTCACGCGCAGGCGAAAGCCGTCGTTCGACGAGCGCGGGTGCCGGCAGGGATTCGCCCCAGGCAGACTCCGACCTGCCGATGCGGAGTCCCGATGCGTCCGCGACGACCGGCATGCCGGGCTCGAGCATCGCGAAGAGGGAGTCTTCGATTCTGATCGCCAAGGGGTGCAGATACGCCTCCTCGGTCATCAGCGTGAGAAGGAACCCGTCGCACGGGACATCTGCCGCGCGACGAAAGACCGCACCCACGCGGCCCGCAAGAGGAAAGGCCGACTCCGCAACGAAGTCGGCCCGTCTCGCGCACGTCGGCGCCACGATCAGTTCAGCGCCTTGTCGTCACTACTTCGAGAAGTACAGCGCACGGAACTCCTTTGCGAGTGTCCTGAGGTTTTCGACGTTCTTCAGGTCGGTGGTCTGTTTGCATTTCATCGCGGCGATCAGCATCTGGTGAAGAATCGCTATGCGCTTGTCATACTGCTTGTCCTCGGGTTTCACCCGTTGGGTCATGAAGTAGTAGGTGACGATCTCGCTCAGCTCGTCGGCATGCTGGTCCTTGTTGTTCACCCAGCGGACGATCTGGTTGTAGTCGGTTTCCTTCGCCTTTCCCAGCTCGATGACGAGATTCATCGACTTTTCGATCGTGCCGATATGCTCTTCGATCAGATTCATCCGAAGCTCGTCATCATAGATGCCGCACGGGATCTGGCAGTGGGCCGAAACCGGCGCGCCCGAGGCCAGCGCGAACGAGAAGATCGCCAACAGACACACGAGAACCCTCTTCATAGTATCTCCTTTATATTTTGAATGATATTTCATTTTTGCACGACAAAGCCAATTGTACGTTCCCATTCGTGCTGAGCCTTTCGAAGCACGAGAATGCTCTCTCCTCCGTCGGCAGGATCAGGACAGGCTTCGACAAGCGCAGGGCGAACGGGCGTTTTCATTCTGCGAAACTCAACCGTAAAAGACCGGACGGTCAGGCGCCGCCCCTTCATCGGGGGCGACGCCCTCAGTGATCAGATCACTTTTTCTTTTTCTGGACGGACGGAACGGTGGCGACCTTCTTTTTCCCGTGAAGGGCGCGCCAGACGTCCTCGACCCGGATGGGCATGTGGCTCAGGTCGGCGCCGCACGCGTTCTGGATCGAGTTGCCGAGAGCGCCGCCGATCGCGATCATCGGGTGCTCGCCGACGCCGCGCGCGCCGTAGGGGCCGTCGACCTGAGTCGTCTCGATCGAGAAGCACTCCATCTCTTCGGGCAGGTCGAGCGAGGTCGGGATCTTGTTGTCGGTAAACGACGGGTTGAGAAGCCGGCCGGCCGCATCGTAGATGTAGCCTTCGCACATCGCAGTGCCGAGGCCTTGCATCACGCCGCCAATGATCTGGCCGCGCACGCAGACGGGGTTGATGGCCCGGCCGCAATCGAACGCCGAGGCAATCTTCAGCACGTCGTATCTGCCGGTCTTCTCGTCGACGGCGACGATCATCCCGTGCGCGCCGTAGGTCCAGTCGAGGGCGGGCTTCCCCTGGCCCGTCGCCTTGTCGAGAAACGTCAGGCCCTGGGCGATATATCGGCCGACCCCGACGAGCGGACCGCCGACGCCGTTACCGTTCGGATACGCATAACCGACAGACATCGACTTGAACGTGACGAACTGGTCGGGATGATGTTTCAGGAAGACCTTTTCATGGTCGTGATCGAGATCGCAGACGTTGGCCCGAAGCACCTGGGCGGCGCACTCGTAGGCCTTCGCCAGGAGATCCTTCGCGGCGAGGATGCAGGCGTTCCCGGACAGGACGAGGCCCTTTGAGGCGACGGTCTGCCAGTCGTACGGGTCGTGGTCGGTATCCTTTTCCATCGGCAGGCGAACCATCGAGACCGGGAATTTGAGCGCCTCGGCGACGATCTGCACGAGCGAGGTGTAGGTGCCAGCGCCGATCTCGGTCAGCGACAGGCTGACATTCACGGTGCCGTCCTCGTTCATCTTGAGGATCGCGCAGGTGCCGGTGAACGACGGCATCGCGGGGGCCTTGTGGAGCCCGACGACGGCCTTGCCGATCTTCAGCCCCTCCTTCTGCATGCGTGCCTTCTCGGCGGGCGTGATCTTCCCGTAATGTATAGCTTTCGCTACAGTCTCGAGGCACTTCGAGACGTTGCCGGTATGGTCGGTGATCTTCTCGCCGGTGATGGTCACGGAGCCCGGCTTCAGGGCGTTGGCCAGCCGGAACGAGAGCGGGTCCATGCCGATCGTGCGGGCGCACAGGTCCATGTGGCGTTCGAGTCCCCATGAGAACTCGACGTGGCCGAAGCCGCGATACGCGGTTCCCCAGGGTTTGTTCGTGTACATCGTATAGGCGTCGACCCAGGCGTTGGGATACTCGTACGGCCCGCCGGCCGAGTACCCCGAGGCGCGCGTAACGTTCACGGCGTAGTCGGCGTAGGCGCCGGCGTCCCAGTACATCGTCATCTTCTGGGCGACGATTTTTCCGTCCTTCCTCACGCCGGTCTTGATGTTGTAGGTGAGGCCGGAGCGGCACGGAAGCAGGCTGAACTCCTCCTCGCGCGTCGCCGTGATCTTCACGAACCGGCCGCCCGCCGCCCGGGAAAGGCAGCTCGCGAGAGGCTCGAGATGGATGCCGGCCTTTCCGCCGAAGCCGCCGCCGACGTAGGGAATAATGACCCGTATATTATTGTGCGGGATCTTGAACGAGTAGGCGAACAGGTTCCGGACGGTGAAGGGCGATTGGGCCGAGGTGTAGATCGTGACGCGGTCCTTCACTTCCCAGCGGCAGACGCAGACGTGGGTCTCCATCGGCACGTGCTGGACGTTCGGGTTCGTGTATTCGCGTTCGATGACGTAATCGGCATCCTTGAACCCCTGTTCGACGTCGCCCTTGCGCAGCTTCGTGTGGTTCGCGATGTTCGTTCCGGGAACCGGCGTGAAGGCGGCTTCGACGAACGAGTAGTCCTTGAGATCGGGGTGGACGAGCGGCGCCTTTTTGTCGAGGGCCTTCTTCGGGTCAAGCACGGCCTCGAGAGGCTCGTATTCGATCTCGATCAGCCGGGCCGCTTCCTCTGCCAGCTCGGGCGTCTCGGCGGCGACGGCGGCGACGGCCTCGCCGAAGTGTCGCACGACATCCTTGGCGAGGATGTATTTGTCGACGATATACAGGCCGACGCGGTAATCGAGATCCTTCCCGGTCAGGACGGCGTGAACGCCGGTCAGTTTCGCGGCTTTCGCCGTGTTGATGCGCTTGATGCGGGCGCGCGCGTGGGGGCTGCGCACGACTTTTCCATACAGCATGCCGGGCATCACGAGATCGCCCGTGTAGAGCGCGGCGCCGGTCAGCTTCTCGACAGTATCGATGCGGCCGAAATCGCGGCCGACGGTTTTGAGGTCCTTGTGCGGCACGTCATGAAACACGCTTCAGTTCCTCCTTCTTCTTCAGCTGGCCGGTGGCGTCCTGGACGGCCTCGATGATCTGGCGGTAGCCGGTGCAGCGGCAGAAGTTGCCTTCGATGGCCTCCTTGATCTGCTCTTCGGTCGGCTTCGGATGGACCTTCAGCAGGGACTTCACCGACATCAGCATGCCGGGCGTGCAGAAGCCGCACTGGACGGCGTGGTTCCGGTGGAAGGCGTCCTGGAGCTTGCTCAGCTTGCCGTTTTTCGCCTCTCCCTCGACCGTCTCGATCTCGGCTCCGTCGCACTCCGCGGCGAGCGCGAGGCAGGAGTTCACGGTCTTTCCGTTCAAGAGAACGGTGCATGCGCCGCACTCGCCGGCGCCGCAGCCTTCCTTCGTGCCCGTGAGGCCGATGTCATCGCGAATGAAGTGCAGCAGGCTGCGATGGCCCGGCACGTCGCGCTCGTACAGTTTTCCGTTGATCTTCACCTTGATTCTGTGCATCTGCATGTTGTTCGTTCCTTTGCCGATGCTCACTTGAGCGTTGCCATGAGTTTTTCGACGAAGGACTGGACCATCGCGAGACGGTATTCCTTCGAGGCGCGGATGTCGTCGATCGGCTTGACGGTTTTCAGGGCCTCGTCGACCACGGTCTTCACCGAGGCCGAGGCGGGCAGTTCCTTCAGCGCGATCGGGGTCGGGGCGCAGGAGCCGACACCGACCCGGAGGGCTTTCGCCGTCTTCACCATCGCGACACTGACGACGGCCAGGTCGTGGCCCTTGATGCGCTTGAGTTTTTCCATCGCCCCGCGCGCGCCGGCCATGGCGGCCGGCACGATGATGCGCTGGACGACCTCGTCGGGCTGGCGCTGGGTCTTTTTCACGCCGGTGAAAAACTGCTCGAGCGGGATGATCCGGGTCTTCTTCTCGGAAGCGAGCTCGATCGAGGCCCCGTAGGCGAGCAGGGAACAGCCCATGTCGGCGCAGGGGGAAGCCGTGCAGAGGTTTCCGGCGATGGTGGCGCGGTTGCGGAGCTGCGGCGAGCCGATGTGCCCGGCCGCCTCGGCCAGCAGGGGGAACTTCGCCCTGACGGTCTTGTCGTTCATCAGCTCGACGCAGGTGACGGTCGCGCCGATGGAAAGGCCTTCCTTCGCGTCCCAGCGAATTTTTCTATATTCATCGACATATTTCACGTCGATGACGGCCTCCGGAACGTTGTGGCCGACGCGGATGTCGACCAGGAGATCGGTGCCGCCGGCCAGCAGTTTCGCGCGGGCGCCGAGCTTCTTCAGCGTCGAGAGAAGCTCCGTGCGGGTGCGCGGAGCAATGTATTCGAACTCGTGATGCATTCACTACTCCTTCCCGGAATGTAATTCTCGTATGGGGAATTCTACGGGAGCCTCCTCACCATTGGCAAGTTTTCCCCGGGAAGGAGGTTCTCGCCGAGTTCTGGAATCCTTCGCCCTTTTCTGGTACCCTCGATCTCTGATGAGAACGGAACCGGACCGCCCCCGCACCCACGTCGTCGCGTCCCTCCGCTCGCTGTTTCTGCCGCTGTTCCTGACGTTTCTGCCCGTTTTCCTCCTTTGCAGGGAAGCGGACCTGTGGCAGGCGGAGAAGCGCAGGGAGGCATCGGAGGCGTGGCACGACGTCGCGCGAAAGACGGCTGCCCGCTGGGAGCGTGCGTCGAAATTCACCTTCTGGGCGGAGACGGCCGCGGCGCGCTTCCGCAAGCACATCGAGAAGCGTCTCCCGGCATCCGCCGTCATCCCGGCCGACCAGAACCTTCTCGCCGACGCCGCATCGGACGCCATGCGCCGCGCATTGCCGCGCGGCCTGCCCGAACCGTCGACCTGGCTGTTCTCGCTTTCCGCCCGGCCGGAAGACCTCCCGAAGCCGTGCATGGGAAGCGGTCTCCAGAGCCGTCTCAACAGGCTCATCGGCTCTATATTGCATGAGATAGATCGCCGCAACCGTTTCGAACCCGGTCGTCCCCGGCCGCTTGCGTGGAAACAGGCCCTGGACCGGCTTTTCGGCTTCGGGGTGTCTCCCGAACTGTTCGACGACTCGTCACGCGGCCGGGCGTTTCCGGTCATCTTCCAGAACGGGTATCACATCTGCGTCTGGGATTTCATCCAGGCCGACGGTCAGGATGTCGCGGCCTTCCTGATGCTTCTTCCCTCAGGCCTGGACGACGCGGACACGGCTCGCCGTCTCTGTTTTTCCAACTGGCGATTCATCGCCGGGAACAGCCGCCTCGAGCCCGTCTTCATCCCGTTCCCCAGCGAACCCGCCCAGCCCAAACGAATCCGTGTCAGGCCTGGCTCGCCGCTGTTGCACACGCCGCACATCAGGCGCTTCATCCTCGAAAAAGCTTCAGAAATCCGCCTCGAAGAGCCGAGTAGGCAGGACCACCGCTCTCCCGAAGACATCGGCGTCTGGTACAAGACCCGGGATATCTACCGGATGAGCGGCGAGATCCGGCTTCCCGACCGGGATATCCGTCAGGCATTTCCGGCGGGAGACCGTTTCCTCGCCTGCTGGAGCTCGCTCGACGTCCTTTCTGGCGGCCTCGGGCTCCTGCTCGGCCCGGCTCCGGAAGCCGCGCTTCCGTCCCCCCGCCCGGCCGGATCGCCCGCGATTTTCATCTGGGCGCTTCTGTGGCTTCTCTTCCTTGTCCGGTCAGGCCTTTCCGGCGCCCCTCCGGCATTCGGCATCCGCTCACAACTGGCATTCTGGTTCCTGTGCCTGGCATCCGTCCCTCTCATCATCGCGCTCAGCGAGACCGGCAAGCTTCTCATCGACCTTCGGAGCAATCTTCTGCGCGAATACGACCTGGAACTCGGCCAGGCGCTGCAGGAACTCGAAAACGAAGACTCCATCCTGACGCGACGGTTCGCCGACATCTGCAACCGGCAGACCGGGAACGCATCCATGACGATCGACCTTCGCGCGCGCCAACTGGCGAGACAGCCCGTCGATGACATTTTGAACCTGCTCTGGAAGGATCTTTCGGGGCTCGGCATCCCGATCCGCAGCCTGTTCCTCTTCGGGCACGGCCAGTTCGAATGGAGCAGAAACGACACCGCCATTTCCCCCGAACTCGGGGTTTCCCTGGTCAACTTCATCAAGCCCATCTCATACCGCCTTCTGAAGACCCTCTCGCCCGATCTCGAAGCCAGGGTTCCCGCCGCAAGATCCACCGGGACTTCCACCAGGCTCGACAGGCTCGTCACCGCCGACG
This sequence comes from Candidatus Ozemobacteraceae bacterium, assembly GCA_035373905.1. Classification (NCBI taxonomy): domain Bacteria; phylum Candidatus Rifleibacteriota; class Candidatus Ozemibacteria; family Candidatus Ozemibacteraceae; species Candidatus Ozemibacteraceae bacterium. Next base: position 10,125 of record DAOSOK010000029.1, read on the forward strand.
TTCATCAGCTGATGCAGAAAAACCGGCAGATTGCGGAAACGATGGCTAACAACAAGAGAATGCTCAAATTCCATCAATTCCTGAAAATAGACGGCGACACCTGGTTTCTGCTCGTTCTGATCTGGGAGCAATGTGATGCCTATATCCGCCACATCCGCACCCGCATTTCCGCCATCTCAGCAAAATACGGGGTCGATCTCGAAATCACCCGGCACACCACCTTCGGGTATCATCCCGTCGTCCGCTCCGGCAAGCCGCTTCGGGCGCGAGAAGCCGGCACGCGTTCGACCAGCCGGGACCGCATCATGTCGGTCCGGAGCACCCGGCTTCCCGGCTTCGTCCTTGCGGCATCCAGGCCTCTCGCGCCCCTACGGCAGCGGCTTTTCGAAGAAACGAGCTGGGTCATCGCGGGAATTTTCGGAAACCTTCTGTTGATCATTCTCTCGGGAGGCCTCCTCGCCGCGTGGCTGACGACGCCGCTCAGGAAAATGGCGACAGCCCTCAGGGAAGTCGCAGCCGGGTGCCTCGACAGGAAGCTCAACCTTGCCCGCGCGGACGAACTCGGCCAGGCAGGCGATACGCTCGATGCGATGACCGAGTGGCTGCGCGAGCGACGGGCCATGAGCATGTTCGTCGCCCCGCAGGTCATGGAAGCCGTTGCCGACGGTGCGGCCTCCGCTCACACGCCCCGGCGGAGAACGATCGTCGCGCTGACCTCCGACATCCGGAATTTCACCACGATTTCCGAAACCCGCCCGCCGGACGAAGTGTTTTCCGCCCTGAACCGGCATTTCCGGGTCATGACTCCCGCGATCAAGAAACAGGGCGGAGTCATCGACCGCTTCATCGGCGACGCGATCCAGGCCGTGTTCTATGATGATCCCACCTCGGACGCTCCGCCGGCCGCCCAGCGAGCGCTGTCAGCCGCCCATGCCATGATGTTCGGGCACCGGGCGCTCCAGCATGAGCGCGCCGCAGCCGGTCTCTTCACCTATGAGATCGGCATCGGGCTGGCATCGGGAGAAGCCGTCTGCGGCGTTCTCGGGGCCGAAGGCGTTCGTCTCGACTACTCCGTGATCGGCGAGGCGGTCACGTCGGCGGGAACTCTCGAAGCAGCCTCCAAGGCCGGCCGGGCAACGCGGATCATCTGCGACTCGGCCACGGCGGCCGCCGCCGGTGTTTCCGGGATCGTCATTCCGGTATCCGGGCATCCGGAGGCCTTCGAGGTGGCGGACGGATTTTCGCCCGGTGTGATCACGAACGACCGTACCGACCGCGAGTCCACCGTTTCCGCGCATTCCATCGGCATCCCGCAACCGTCACCTGGCGGAGATGCCGGCTCGCCACACCCTCGGGCGAAAGGCGCGAGCTTGTATTTATATGCTGTTCTATTTTTACTCGTTTCCTTTCTTCTCTACTCTTCTTCCAGGTCCCTGACGTCCTCGTTCCGCGAACGTTCGGCCGCTCTCGAGCGGGCGGCCCTCCAGCACGACCTGCGGCTCGCCGCATCGACCAACATTCCGGCCCTTCACATCGCCAACCACCTCAGGATGATGCTTCTCGAAGACGATCGAAGGGGAAGAGGACAGACCGCCGGCTCTGGGGCCATCGTTTCCCGCTTCCAGGCGCAGATTCAGAAGGCAAAACACATCTACCCTGCCCTTTCCTGGTGCCTTCTCAGGCATTTTCCCGAACGGGATCCCGACTGGAATTCCATCTCACTCTCCAGTACGGAGGTCGTGGAGACGGGCGGCACGACATTCCTCGGAAAGGCATCGGAATCGGCAGCTCTGTTTTCGATGCTCAAAGTCCTGCTGACAAACGGAAGAACGGCACAAGCAGCATCGCCCGTCGTCCAGAGTCTCACCCGGACGTGCTTCCCCGCGATCCAGGATCAAGGATATGCACTCGCGTTCGAGTCATACGGGCATTTCAACGAATGCAACCTCTTCGGAATCCAGGGGTTCCTGATGTGGCTTCCGCTCGTATCTCCCGGATGGTGGGAACAGTATCCGAACCTCGTCGAATCAACCCCGTCCGGACAACCCCCAGCCGAGGTGTGGTGGAAGGGGATGCAGGGGGCAGTTCTGTTGTTTCTGCCAACCGCGTCGCTCGACGAAACGTCGGGTCTGCTCGCACTGACGAACACGATGCTCGAACGGGGAACACGACTGATATTCCTTCCACGCGAGGGTTCCCTCGCAGGAGCGATCGGGAGCGCGACCTTCGACATTCCCTTTTCCGGAGCACATGCCGTCATCGATCGCAAACAGACCGATATGGAACGTTTCCCCGAAATGATCGGCGCTCGCCCGATTTCGCCCCCGCCCTTCTGGATGACGCTTTTGGAAACGCTTCTGAAGGGCCTTTCGGGCTTCATGACGCTGTGCGCCCTATGCCTGTGCCTGGTCGATCCGTCACCCCGTATCGGGGCATATCTTCCGAGAAAGATGGTTCCGCTTCTCGCAGGCGCGTTCGTCCTGACCCTGGCGCCCTCCCTGCTATCCGCCTGGATGGCCGGTGAACGCCGGACGATCGAGTGGAAGGCGCGCCTGTTCGACGAAGTCTCCGAGAACCTTGCAAGCGTTCTGACGAGCCTCGACGAGGGGGCCGCTTGGTATATCTGTCAGAATATGTCAGTCTTTCGCCGTCTCTCGACGAGTATTTCCCTCCGGGAGCGTCTGAACAAGGCTGGAACGGCGAAGGATACGCCGGAGCAGGAGAAAGCCATCTGCGAACTCCTGGACGAATTCTTCCGTCTGTCCCTCCGGTCCGGCTTTGCCGCTGGCGTCATGCAGTTCCTTGGCCCGAAGGGCATCAGCGTCGTCAATGCGGGAAAAACCTCGTCGATTGATTCGACCGTCATACGCGATATTTACGGCAACATCCATTCGCAGGTCATGCGGAAGATTTCGCCTCGATATTACCCGACGGACGACTCCACCGACGAAAACAAGCGGATGCTGGAGGATCTGAAGGGCGAGGAAGTGAAATATGTTCTGCTCTCCCTGCTTTCCGCTTTCGACATTGCCGGGATGATGTCCGCACCGATCCAGTATCAGCTCATCACCTGGGGCCTGAACATGCACGAGTCGTTCCGTATCCATCTGCCCGACGATCAGGGACGGCCGCAGTATGCCCTGCAGGTCCACCTCGCGGACGACATGCTCCTGCATCAGCAGCTTCGAAACTGGATTGAACTGCAGCATCGCCCAGGCGCGACGCTCATATCGCTGGCCCGCGACAATCCGCGCATCACCATGCCCTTCTCGACCCTCACCGCCCGCCAATCCTTCGAGGGCAACAGGCTCACGGCGGACGTCAACTCATATCCCTCCCACCCCAGGGAAGCCACCGCGGACCTTCTCGCGGCCGCTTCGCCCATGACCGTGCACACCTTCATCGGCCGCGACGGCTCGACCGAGCTCCTCCTGTCACGCCTTGGAACCAGGCAGCGGGAATACGTTCTGAAAGCACGGACCCCCTACGCTCCTCTGGTCGGAAGGATCGACCGCGACTCGGCGACACGGCGCGGTTTTCTGGTTCTCGTATCATTTCTTATGATATATATGGCGTTCCGCACAGCCTCACGGTTTCTGAACCCCGTCCAGGCCCTCGGCCGCGCAGCCGAAGGGATCATGAATGAGCGGTTCGACACGCGCCTTCCCGCCGATCGGACCGACGAGTTCGGCGAACTCGCACTCGCCTTCAATACGATGGCCGCCGGTGTCGAGGAGGGACGGCGCCTCCGTTCCTTCGTTTCGGATTCGGTCCGCTCCGCGGCGAGCGACGAGTCCAGGGGCAGAGCGGCGATGGCAGGTGAAAACCGATCCGCCGCGATTCTCTTCGCCGCCCCGGCCGGATTCGCGGCGTTTTCGCGCGCCCACCCGCCCGAAGCGCTTGTCATCAGGCTGAACCGGTATCTCGCGCTGATGGCCGGGGCGATCCGCAGGAACGGCGGCGAGATCGACAAGTTCATCGGGGAAAAGATCCTGGCCGTCTTCGATGCGGAGAGGCACGGCGGCATCGACGAAGCGACGCGCGCCGCCGCGCGGACGGTGACCGCCATGCGGCAGGCCATGCATGACCTCGAGCGTGAGTTTCCTCTTTCCCTCGGCGTCGGCATCGCGTCTGGCCCGGTCCTGGCCGGCATCATGGGGACGGCCGAAGTGCGGCTCGAATACACCGTCATCGGCGACACGGTGAACACGGCCGCCCGCCTGTGCGATCTCGCCTCGAAGGGGGGCGGCGGCACCGTCATCGACGGCACCGCGGCGGCGGCCATGCGCGACTCCGAGATGACGGCCGTCGGCGAAATTCTCGTCAAGGGCAAAGCCCGCCGCGTCTCGGCCTTCCGGCTCGTCTAGCCGGACCTTCAGAATCTCCCCGTGCGCCCTGAGCCGATCGAAGGGCGAGAGCCGCTCATGCTTCGACGGGCTCAGCACGAACGGGAAGGCTGCAGTCTTTTCATGAAGAATCCGATTGCGCGAAACGCCTCCTGCCGGATTATATAATTTTCGATATTTATTTCCTTTTCGTTTCCGGATGATGACAACGGTATGTGAAAGGGGTATCATGCCGGTGTCCGGCGCCCCGGCCCGCGGGTTTTGCGCAGGCTCTGAGCCCCGGCAAGAGACGATATGTTCAAGGAGCATGGAATGACGATCCGTCACGTGATCCGGAAGGAAACCTATTTCGACTCGGTCACGCTCATGCAGATCACCAACGAGGTGAAGAAACTGCAGGGCGTCGAGAACGCCGTCGTCGGCATGGGCACCGACTTCAACATCGACAGCCTGAAACGGCTCGGCCTGTATTCGGACGCGTTCGCCGGCATCACCCCCGCCGACCTTCTGCTGTGCGTCCAGGCAGGGGATGACGCGGCCGCCGACGCGGCGCTCGCTGCCGCAGAGAAACTGCTCACCACGCGCAAGAAGGCATCCGGCGCAGGAACGGCTTTCGTGCCGCCGACGCAGGAGGCCGCCGCAAAGCAGCTTCCCGATGCGAACGTGGTGGTGATTTCGGTCCCGGGCGCGTGGGCGGCACGCGAGGCGGAGATCGCCCTCCGCGCCGGTCGGCACGTGATGCTGTTTTCCGACAACGTGACGGTCGAGGAGGAGCTGAAGCTCAAGACGCTCGGCGTCGAGAAAAACCTTCTCGTCATGGGTCCCGACTGCGGAACGGCCCTGATCAACGGCGTGCCTCTCGCGTTCGCGAACGCCGTCCGCAGGGGCGACATCGGCATCGTCGCCGCCTCCGGCACCGGCCTGCAGGAAGTGACCAGCCTTATTCATACGATGGGCTATGGAATCACCCAGGCGATCGGCGTCGGCGGCCGCGACCTCTCCGAGAAGATCGGCGGGAAGATGACCCTGATGGCGGCGCACGCGCTCGGCGAAGACCCCGCGACGAAGGTCATCGTGCTGATCTCGAAGCCCCCGGCGCCGTCGGTTCTCGGGCCGCTGTACGCCGAGCTGAAAAAGATCCGCAAGCCGATCGTGGTGTATTTCATCGGTGCCGACCCCGAAGCCATCAGAAAAGAAGGCTTCACTCCCGCCCACAACCTGCAGGAAGCGGCGCAGAAGGCCTGCGAGCTTTCCGGCGGCAAAGCGGTCGCCGTTCCCATGACCGATGCCGATGCGGCCGCGAAGGCGGACGGCCTCCGGCTTCCCGGGAAATACCTGCGCGGCCTCTACAGCGGCGGCACGCTGTGCGACGAAGCCCAGCGCCTGCTCCACCCCGTTCTCGCCGACCTGTATTCGAACACCCCCGTCAAGGGGTGCCAGATGCTGCACAGCGTCCATAAGAGCGAGAAGCACACGATCGTCGACCTCGGCGACGACGAGTTCACGCGCGGCCGCGCCCACCCCATGATCGACCCCACGCTGCGCCAGGAGCGGATCGTCATCGAGACCGCCGACCCCGACGTTGGCCTGATCGCGTTCGACGTCGTTCTCGGCTACGGCGCCCACATGGACATGGCCGGTGAGATGGTCGCCGCCATCGAGAAGGCCCGCAAGGCCTCGGGCCGGAAGCCGGTCTTCGCGGCCTGCATCTGCGGCACCGCGGACGACCCCCAGAACATGCAGAAACAGAAGCGCACGCTGGAAGACGCGGGCGTGCAGGTGTTTCCGTCGAACGTCGCGCTGATTGCGTTCGTGAAGCGGGCGATGGCGGGGAAAGGAGTCTGAGAGCGATGTCGAGCCTGAAAACGCTGTTCAACGAGGATGTGAAAGTGTTCAACGTCGGCATCCCCAGCTTCGCCGACGATTTGAAGCGCCAGGGCGTGCCGGTCGTGCACGTCGAGTGGCGCCCGCCGGCCGGCGGCAATAAACGGGTGATCGAACTGCTCGACCGCATCAAGGCGTGGCAGGCCGAGTATCAGACCCAGGCGAAGTCCTGACGCGAGGAGAACGACGATGGCAACGAAAATCAACGTGCAGGCAGCCAACAAGGAAGCCATTTCCCGTATTCAGACCGCCGTGCCGGTGCTCAAAGGTTTGGGTATAGCGAAAGATATTGTTCCCGGCATGAAAAAGAACCTGATCCTGCATGCCGGCCCGCCGATCACATGGGACCGCATGTCCGGTCCGATGAAGGGCGCCGTCATGGGCGCGCTGATCTATGAGGGTTTCGCGAAAACCCCGGAAGAAGCCGAGAAGGTCGCCGCGAGCCCTGAGATCGAGTATGCGCCGTGGCACGAGCATAACGGCGTCGGCCCGATGGCGGGCGTCGCGACGGCAAGCATGCCGGTCTGGATCGTCGAAAACAAGACGCACGGAAACCGCGCCTACTGCACCCTGAACGAGGGGCTCGGCAAGGTTCTCCGGTACGGCGCCTATTCGGAAGAGGTCATCGCGCGCCTGAACTGGATGCGCGACGTGCTCGGCCCCGTCCTGCGTGAGACGCTGGAGATCAAGGGCGAGATCAATCTCAAGAGCATGATCGCCCAGGCGCTCCAGATGGGCGACGAGGTGCATAACCGCAACCGCGCCGGCACCTCGCTGCTGTTCCGCGAACTCGCCCCCGCCCTGCTCGACACGAGCGCTTCCCCATCTGACAAGAAGCGGGTGCTCGAGTTCATCAACGGAAACGACCACTTTTTCCTGAACCTGAGCATGCCGGCCGCGAAGGCGATCCTCCAGTCTGCGGAATGGATCGACGGCTCGACGATTTTGACCGTCATGTGCCGCAACGGCACCGACTTCGGCATCCGGGTCGCCGGCCTGAAGGACCGCTGGTTCACCGCCCCGGCCCAGGTGGTCAAGGGACTGCTGTTCCCTGGCTTTTCGGAGTCGGACTGCAACCCGGATATCGGCGACAGCGCGATCACCGAGACGTGCGGCATCGGCGGCTTCGCGATGGCGGCCGCGCCCGCGATCGTCAAGTTCGTCGGCGGATCGGCGAGCGATGCGCTGAACTACACCCAGAAGATGTACGAGATCACCGAGGCCGAGTCGACGACGTTCCAGATCCCGTCGCTCGACTTCCGGGGCTCGCCGACCGGCATCAACCTGCTGAAGGTGTGCGAGACCGGCATCCTGCCCCAGATCAACACCGGCATCGCCCACAAGCAGCCGGGCATCGGCCAGGTCGGCGCCGGCCTGGTGAACCCGCCCATGAAATGTTTCGAAGACGCCCTCGAAGCGTATGTCGAAACGTATGTTCCCTGAGGACCACCGCTGAGACGCGGAGAACGCTTCATCACAAAGGCACAAAGATTAGGATAATGGTATGTATAAAATTTTCTTCTTCGTGTCTTTTGCGTTGAAATAGAATTCGAACTCAAATTCCAAGGAGTGAAGGAAGCAATATGAAAGCACCCAAGATGTATGATTTGACCCAGCGACTCAGCATTCACACGCCGCCGTGGCCGAGCTACATGCCCCTGCAGGTCCAGTATTTCAAGCGCATCGCCGGCGCCCACATGGGCCAGGGCGCGAACGGCCAGATCATCAAGACCAGCAACCACGTCGGCACCCACATCGACGGCGAGATTCACTTCTGCGCCAACGGCCGCACGATCGGCGACACGCCGCTCGAGGACTTCTGCGGCGAAGGCGTTGTGGTCGACATCTCCGACTGCGTCAGCGACTACTCGCTCTACTCGCCCGAGATGCTCGAAAAGCGCGCCGAGATCAAGAAGGGCGACATCCTGATCATCAACACCGGCTACCACCGCTACGGCTGGGATCAGAAGGAAGCCGACGAGGTGCGCTACATGGTTCGCCACCCGGGGCCAAACCCCGATTTCCACAAGTGGTGCGCCAAGATGAAGTTCAAGTGGATCGGCGTCGACTGCGGCTCGGCCGACCACCCGATGAACACGATCCTCCGCCAGTGGCACCCGAAGGCCTTCGAGGCCGCCGAGAAGAAGCTGAAGAAGGATTACGGCAAGGCCTGGGACGAGATGTTCCCCTATGACGAGTATTACCAGGTCATGCACCTCAAGATGTTCCCCAAGGGCATCATCCACGCCGAGAACCTCGGCGGCGAGATCGACAAGCTGAAGAACAAGCGCACCTGGATCGGCCTCTTCCCCTGGCGCGCCATCGAACTCGAGTCCTGCATCAGCCGCATCGTCGCCTTCGACTTCGGCAAGTAATCCATTCGTTCATCGAGCAGGTCCGGGCAGCATGTTCCCGGACCTGTTTCGATGAAGATATTGAGCATCCGGAAAATGCTTGGTAAACTGATCACGTGACTCAACAAAGCAAAATTCTCTGGCAAATCCTCCGAGGGCAGGCAGATAACAACATTTCCTTTTCTGACCTTTGCTCACTGCTGGCTCACCTTGGATTCGCAATGCGTATCAAAGGTGATCATCATATATTCCATAAAACAGGTGTCGTCGAGATCATCAATCTTCAACCAAATGGCAATCAAGCGAAGGCCTACCAAGTGAAGCAGGTCAGAAATTTGATTCTTGAATACCGGTTAGGAAACATCGATGAGTAAATACGAAATCATCCTGTATTGGAGCGATCAAGACCAGGCCTATATCGCTGAAATCCCTGAACTGCCCGGCTGCATGGCCGATGGGCCGACATATATTGCCGCCCTTCAAAATGCAGAAGTCATCATCCAGGAATGGATTGAAACAGCGACAGAACTTGGCAGAGAAATTCCCTTGCCCAAAGGCCGCCTGAAATACGCATGACATCCCAATTTCGGATGTATTCTTGTCATCAGACAATCAGCGAAGAAGACACACATTCGAGAATAGCATAAGGAATTTTTCATGCAGAATATGGAATGGGTGAAGGAGTTCGGCGGGGCGGTGACGGTTTGTGACGCGGACGGGGTCATTCTGAGCATGAACGAGAAGGCGTGCAGGACGTTCGCGAAGGACGGCGGGGCCTCGCTCGTCGGGAAAAGCCTGTATGACTGCCACCCGGAAAAGGCGCGGGCGAAGATCCGCGAGATCATGGAAAAGCGCGTCACGAACGCCTACACCATCGAAAAAGCCGGTATAAAGAAGTTGATATATCAGGCACCATGGTATAAAGACGGCGCGTTCGCGGGCCTCGTGGAATTGTCCATCGAAATTCCTCTCGAGATGCCACATTTCGTCCGCACCCCGCCTTCGGCCTCGGAAACCTGACAGGCGAAGGAACGTTGCCGGAACCGAGGTATTGATTTCTCCATACCAAAAGCCCATTTTCCGTTCCCGTTCGTGCCGAGCTCGTCGAAGCACGAGAGGCTCTCGCCCTTCGACAAGCTCAGGGCGATCGAGTGGCTTTCATTCTGCAGGGCTCATGAGGTTGCCATGATCTCCTCCCGCGATGTGGGCATAATTTGTCAATTCGGGAATAAATCTGTAGAATGAACAGATAATCGTCATCAGGGGGCATTTGTGACACACAGGACAGTATTGGCCGCGGCATTCGCTTTTTCGGTCGCGTTCGGCTATCCGGCGTGCGCGGCACCGGCCTCGGGGGCGATCGTCGAGTCGGGGCCGGCGCTCAGCCTTTCGATCGAACAGCCCGCGCAGTATCAGAAAGTGCTCAAGACCGACCTGGCCCTCTTCCGGAAGAGCGCGGAACAGCTCGAGCGATACTGCGAAAACGTCCTGACCGATACGTCCTTCATCGCCCGCGCCGGCGTCGAGACGGCGGGGCTTTCGCCCCAGCAGCTGCGCGGCGTTTACCGGTTCTGGTCGTCGTTCGGCAAACACCTGGACACTCTCGAAGCGATATCCGACCGCTGGCACCGCGGCTGGGGCAAGTCCCTGTTCGACAGCCAGGTCAGGGAAGGTTTCGAAGGGTATTTCCTCGGCATCAACGCGAAGATCAGCCGCCTGCTCGCCGTTTCCCGGCTGACGCATTATCTCGCGAAGCGGAAGAAGCTCCGCTCCCTGTTCGACGAGGCCGTTCCCGAATACAAGATCCCGGCCGAAAGGCTCACGCATCACGCGCTCGGCGCCGTGAGTCCGCAAAGCGTGCTGGCGTTGTATCAGTTCCACACCTCGCACCAGGAGCACGCGGTGCGCTTCTATCAGGGTTCCTCGAAGGAGTTCCGGCCGGCCGTCGACACCGACGGAACGTTGATCCGGTATTTCGAAGGCACCAAGGACATTCTGGACGGCCTGATCCTGCGCATCGCGAAAGATCCGACCTGGTATAAATATGCGTTCGGCTCGTTCGCCGAGGACGCCATGAACCTGATCTCCCCCATGCAGGAGGCCCTGTTCACCTGGGTCGGCGACACCCGCGTCAAGAAGAAGGAGACACGCCTGATCAGGCCCGAGCAGGTCGACGAGATGGAGGCCTTCCTCCAGCCAGGCGACATCATCATCGAGCGGCAGAACTGGTATCTCTCGAACATCTTCCTGCCCGGCTTCTGGCCGCACGGGGCGCTGTATGTGGGCGACGCCGCAAAACTCGCACGGTTTCTCGACGGCGATCCCCAGGTCAGGGCGTATTACGCGAAACGCCGCTTCGCCGGCTTCATGGACTGGTTGCAGAAAACATACCCGGAAAAGCATGCGAGCTTCGTCAAAGCCCCGGCGAAGGGCGAGCACCCGAAATGCGTGCTCGAGGCCATCAGCGAGGGCGTGGTGCAGAACACCCTGCGCCACACCTGTTATGCCGATTATATCGCCGTCCTGCGGCCGCGCCTTTCGAAACTCGACATCGCGCAGGCGCTCGAAGCGGGGTTCTATTACAACGGCCGGCCCTATGACTTCGATTTCGACTTCTACACCGAATCCGACCTCGTCTGCACCGAGTTCGTCATCAAGTGCTACGCTCCGTTCAGAAGCAAGAAAGGCCTCGTCTTCCCCACCGAGCCCGCGATGGGGAAACAAGCCGTGCGAGCGGACGAATTCATCCGGACGCTCGAACGGGAAAAGGGCTCGCCGAAAGCCCAGCTCGAGTTCGTGTATTTCCTGCGCGGCATTGAAAAGGCCGGGAAGGCGGTCGTCGCCGACGAGAAGGCCCTGATCGAGTCTCTGAACTGGCGCGGCGGGCTTCCGGGGCCCAAAAACTGACGGAAGGCGGCCCGGCAAGCCCAGGCAGTCGTTTCAGCCGCGCATGCACGCCGGGATGAGCAGGCACCATGGCGAGGACATCCCATCCCTGGTTGCGCATTTTCCTGCCGTTCGCGGCGGGATACTTCCTGTCGTATCTTCTGCGCAACGTCAACGCCATCATCGCGCCGGAGCTGATGAGCGAATTGTCTGTCTCGGCCGCCGACCTCGGACTTCTCACCTCTGCCTACCTGTTCGCCTTCGGGGCCTTTCAACTGCCGCTGGGCATCCTGCTCGACCGGTACGGCCCGCGCCGCGTCGAGACGGTCCTGCTGCTGATCGCCGTCGTCGGCTGTCTCCTGTTTTCGCGGGGGCATGATCTTCAGACCCTTGCCGTCGGCCGCGCCCTGATCGGCCTCGGCGTCTCGGCCTGCCTGATGGCGTCGTTCAAGGCGTTTTCCCTGTGGTTTCCGCCGGAGCGGCTCGCCTCGCTCAATGCCGCCGTCATGGCCGCCGGCGGGCTGGGCGCGTTGACGGCGACGTCTCCCCTCGCCTGGGCCCTCGAACAGACCGGGTGGCGCGGCATCTTCCTCGCGCTCGCCGCGCTCGCCTTCGCGGTCGCGACCGGAATCTTCACGACTCCCGTCAGACAGGCCGCCGGCACTACCGAGACCCCCGGCGAGCAGCTGCGTTCGATCGGCGGCATTCTCGCCAGTTCCGCGTTCTGGCGCTACGCGCCGCAGGCCGCCCTCGTCTCGGGGGGCTTCATGGCGCTCCAGGGACTCTGGGCCGTCCCCTGGCTGATGACGGTCAACGGCTGCACGCGGGATGCGGCCGCCTTTCACCTTCTGCTGGTGAGCCTCGCCATGCTCGTGGGTTTTGCCGGGCTCGCCGTCGCGGTGGAACCGCTCTCGAGGCGCGGTCTCACCCCGGAACAGATTCTGGTCGGCGGCATCGGCGCGGGGGTCGCGGTGATGGCGCTGATCATCTTCGACGCCGGCCCCACGCAGCTTTTGTGGTTCTCAATGGGCCTGGTGTTTGCCATCAGCAACCTCTCGTATGCCCTGTTGAGCGAGAAGTTTCCGTCCCACCTCTTTGGCCGCGTCAACTCCACCCTGAACATCTTCGTTCTCGGCGGGGCGTTCGGCATCCAGTGGGGCATCGGCATTCTGGTCGACGCGTTCGGCGCCGCCGGATTCGCTCAATCTGCGGCTTTCCGCCTCTCCTTCGGCGCCCTCCTGGCCGTCCAGGTTCTCGCCTGGATCGTTCTCCTGTTCCCCGGGAAAAAGAAGGCCCGGTAGTGGTGTGCCAGAGCGGCATTTGACGCTTCCGGCATCCGTACGTACAATTGTTACAATCGAAACGAATCAGCCTCTTTCGGGGAGGAGCAGTATGAAAAAACATGGCTTCGTCAGAACGTTCAAAGCGGCATTTCTGATCGTCGGGCTCGTCCTGGCCGTCGCGGCGGCCGCCACCGCCGGCGTCATCGACAACGCGAAGTTCGTCATGAACAACGGCGCGGAGATGGTCAGCCACTCCCGCAACATCACATCCGGCGTCCGCGAGCTGTACCGCGAACGGCAGTCGGTGCGCAATTTCATCGACAGCGCCGCAACCCTGATCCAGGCATACAAAGGGCTTTCCGCGAAAAAAAGCACGGACATCCCGCAGATTTTGAAAATAGCTTCTGCTATTGATACGCTCGTCCGCGAATACAATTACATCGCGCCCAAGGCGAAGGGCGTCTTCACGAAGATCAAGCCCGACCTGAAGTTCTTCGAGTCGATGCAGGAAGTGAAGAGCGTCAACCTCGGCAACAACACGTCGCAGCTGCAGATCAGGACGATTTCCGACAGCACGCTCGGCAACCTCTCCGGCCTCGCCGGATGGTCCCGCGTCTGGGATTCGATCAAGGACAAGCCGTCCAACCTCTTCCGCTGGGGCCGCCTGAGCGACGAGTACAAGCTGGGCAAAGCCGAGGGCGGACTCGCGCTCAAGGCCTGCCAGATCGCGATGGAAGGCATGTCGTATTACGACGAAGCCGATAAATCTCTCAGCCAGCTCCTCGACATCCGCAAGCAGATCAACGGCATCGTCAGCGGCGACCTGAACGCCATCCTGAACGTCGGTTCGACGATCAACAGCATCCAGAGTGCCGGCGGCTCGGTCGACCGACTTTCCAAGCTCATCGACAGCGCAACGCCGCGGTTCACCCAGCGGTTCAACGAACTCAACGCCGCCCAGGATGCCTATCTCAAGGCTCATCAGGCATACCAGGCAAAATACGGAGTCACCGTCGGGAAAACGGCCACGACCGCCACGACGACCACACCCCGCACGACATCGCCCCAGACCGCCACGACTTCCGCCTCTTCAGGCGGCGCCGCGGTCGATCTGAAGAGCGCGATGGCGGCGTATCAGAAAGCCTACCAGGAGTATACGGCCTGCGTACAGAATTCCCAGTCGACGCAGGACCAGATTCAGGCCGCGATCGAAAAACTCCGGACGGCACGCGACCGGTATGAGCGCGCCAAGGCAGCCGGAAAATAACGGAGCCACGAATCATCCGCGGGGCGCCATGACGGCGCCCCGTTTTTATTCGTGCCGTATTGAAGCGATCCCCGCCCCGGGTTACACTGTCGCCAGAGGATCAGGAAGGCACCAGACAGGATGACTCCAGGAAGAGGCCCCGCCGTGCGACGCGCGATCTCGCTTGTCACGTTCGCTGCGGTTCTCGTTCTGATCCCGTTTTTCGCAACCTGGTCTATCCTGGGCGTTCTCGAGAGACGCGAAACGAAGCTGGTCCTGGGAACCGCATCCGAAGACCTCCAGGAAATCACCGCGCATCTTTCCCGCCTTGCCCATCCCGAAACGGCCTGCCTCGAACTCGCCGAGCGTCTTTCCCGCGCCATCACCTGGAACGGCGATCTCAGGGGGACGCTGCGCGAATGGCCGGCCGACGCGGTCAGGCTGTATCTGTTTGATTCCGCCGGAAAACGCGTTCAGCGGCCGGGCTGCAGTACCGGCATGACCGTGGCCTCCGAGCGCGCCTTCGGCCTGGTACTCCGCGCCGCCCGGGAAGGACCGTTCCAGCTTTCCGCGATGGAGAAAAGCCAGGCGGAGTCGTTTCTCGGGGGCCACCAGATGATCCCTCTGCTTTCGTCGCGGCCGAATCATCTTCACGACTTTTCGTTCACCGGCCTGGCGCGGTACGTCGGCTGGTATCAGCTCCAAGCCCGGCCCGGCGGCATTGCCGGACACATCCTCCTTTTCATCGACCAGAAGAAGATCGACCCGTTCCTGCTCGCCGCGCGCGCGTGCTCCCGGATCGACCGTCTGGCCGGCGGCGGTCATGCCTTCGGATGGCTCGACCTGAGGAACAGTCGCCACTCCGGACTCGGCGGCGGCAAGCCACTTCCCGCACCTCTCGCGGAAAAACTCCGACGCCTCCGGTTGAAGCCGCTGTATCGCGGCCGCAGCCATCTGCTCGCCCTGAGCGACACGAACGACGGTGTTCGCCTGTTCGGCATGCGCCGGACACCGGTTCCGTCGGATCTCATTCTCCGCCTGCGCAGCTTCCTCGTCGTGATCCTTCTCGAGCTTTTCCTGGTGCTGATGTGGGCGGTTTTTTTCGGCCAAAATCTCGTCGTTCCGCTCCGTCTCCAGCTTCTCGGCTGGTTCGGCATCGCGGGCGTCGCAGGGCTTGCCGCCCTGATCGGGTTTTCCCACGTGTACGGTCAGGCCAGCCAGGCATCGCTCATCCGGGACAACCAGAACACCGCCGTCCGTCTTCTCCAGAGCATCGACGCCGATTTCAGCCCGGCCTTCGCCTCCTGGGCGCGGGCATACCGCCGGGCCGCCCGCGACATCGAGCGGAGCATCACGGGCGAGCCGGCTTCAGGCAGTATTTCCTCTCTGGAAGCCCACCTCCAGCCCTTTGCAAAGACCCGGAATTTTTCGGCGGCATTCCTGTACGACACGACAGATATTCTTCGTTATAAATTCATCGCGTCCCCCGACTCGACGACGGGAAACTTCGCCAACGACCAGCCAAAGATCATCCAGGCCCTCGCCCAGAAAGCGATGGACAAGTTCAACTCCGTCCCGGACGAGGCTTCGGAGGAGACGACGACCGGATCGCGCAACATGCTCAACGTTCTCCTGGCGCGCCCCGTTGAGCAACTCATCAGGTTGCGGGGCACGCTCCAGCCGATGACTCTCCACGGAGTCAACGCCACGGTGTTCCTCGACCTGCTCTGCACCTCCGACGGCCTCGCGACGGCCGCCCTCGTCATTCTGCACGATACGGCGGTTCTCGAGGAGAAGCATCTCTCCGCCACCGCAAACAATCTCGAACGGAACACACAGCACCGACTCGTCGCCCTCTCGAAGCGCAGTTCCGGCAATCTCCCCGCCGTGCCCCCGTCCGGGCTTCTGCGTGAACCGGATCTGGAGCGACTCCGGGAACTGCTCGACCTCACCGGGGCGACGCAGCACCGACTCGGCCGCATCGGGGGCGAGCGCATGCTCGTAACGGCCATTCCGGGGCGCGTGATGTCGGATTACCACCTGTTCCTGCTGACCCCCTTCCAGCCGATCGACGACGCCGTGCGAGCGGTCTCCACGCGCATCACCCTCCTGGCTTTCGCCGGCACCGGCTTTTCCCTGCTGTTGGCCTGGATGTTCGGCGGCATGCTGCTGGGACCGATGCGCATCCTCACCGAAGGCATCGACCGCCTGGTCCGGATGCGACTTGACGAACCCGTCAGCGTCGGCACGGGCGATGAACTCCAACGGATCGGCGACGGCGTCACCGCCATCATGGAGGACCTGCACGAGCGGTCGCTCGCGAAGACCGTCCAGGAGCAGCTGATCTCGGGCCGGCCCATGACCGGCCCCGGCTGGCATCTTCAGGGCTGGAGCCGCTCCGCATCGGATATCGGCGGCGAGATCTTCGACATGCTCCCCCTTCCTGACGGGCGGATCGCGTTCATGGTCGGCGACGTCGCGGCGCGCGGCGTCAGCGCCGCTCTCGTGATGGCCATGGCGAAAACCGCGACGCGCCTCTTCCTCGACGAGGAGAAGGCCACGCCCACGGTCGTTCTGAGCGAGCTCGACAGGTATTTCCGCCTCCACGCCCGCCGGCTCAGCCGTGTCGGAATGCTGCTCGGCATCCACGATCCGGCGACCGGATGTCTCCGGTATGCCGCGACGGGCCGTCTGTTTCCGATCCTGCTCGCGAGCGAAGCGGCGCCAAGCCTGCTGGCCGTCGACGGAGACGGTCTGGGCGCAGGCTCGAGCGGCCGTGCGACCCCGGAACATCAGCTGACGCTGGCACCCGGTGACCGGCTCGTCATCTGCACCGATGGGGTCGTCGACGCATGCGACCCGGCCGGCCGGGCAGCCGGCAGCGCGGGAATTTCCGACCTGCTCGACGGCCTCCGCTCCGAGGAGCCGGAGCATCTCGGCGGAAGGCTCTGGGAGGCTCTCAACGCATGGCAGGGCGGGCAAACTCCGGCGGATGACCAGACCGTTCTCCTCCTTGCGGCCCTGCCCGTCCATTCAGACCAGACCGGAGAGGAATCGTCATGATGCAGGCCTCGCCTCCCCGGACATGCCGGCAATCGCCTGGAATCGCAACCCTCGGCCAGTGGTTGTTCCGTCTTCTTCTCTGGCTGGGCTTCCCCACGCTCGTCATCGGCGTCGCTCTCGACATCGGCGCCGATTCAAGCCGCCGGGCGGCCCGGAACGCCGTTTTTGGCGGGATGGAGCGTGCGTTCACCGAACTTCAGACGGAAGCGGACTCCCAGATATTTTTCCAGCGCGAACTGGAAGACGTGTTCGCTTCCGTCCGCGGTCTCGCGGCCCGTCCGGACGCCGTCGATGCCGTCGTTCGCGGCTTTTCCGGGAAATGGCCGTCCGGCTCGATCGATATCCACGTGTTCGGCGGCTCGGGAACGCTGATCCAGCGCCGCACCTCGCCTCCAGACATCCAGGAGTTCATGGACAGGATCAGGCTCGACTGGACCCATCATCTCGAGGTGCCCGCCACGATCACCCAGCGGCTGAGCCAGATCCTTCCCGCTCCGGAGACGCTCATGCGCGCCATGAAGGGCCGGCCCGGAAAGGCCATCCAGCTCGGCGGTTCCCTGGCTTTCAGCTGGGGATTCCACGTGTTCCAGGACGGCATTCCCGAACAGCGCATCGCAGGCATGCTCGCCTTCATTCATCAGCAGAAACTGCCCCCGCGCTTCATTCCCGATCGGGTGCGACAACGACTCGGGCTCACCGACACCGTCATCGCTGGAGACGAGGAGACGGACGTTGTGATTCCCGGCACGGCGCGGCGGATGCCGCTGGTCGAACTGAAGCGGTTGCAGTCGCTCGCGGCGGACGACCGCATCGTCCTGGAAGACAGGCTCGTATCGCTGAAACGTCTCGACGACACCACTCTGGTCGTCTCTTCGGCGCCCGACCCCGGGTATCCGAAGGGCTTCCTCCTCGCCGTCGCCGCATTCCATATTCTTTTTATTATATTTATCGGTATTAAATCTTATACCCTCACGTTCGGCGGCGCGAGCGTTTCGTTTCCGGTCTGGGGAAAGCTGCTGCTGTTCTTCGGCCTCGGTTTCGGGTTCCCGCTGCTGCTTTCCTCGGGCCTCGCGCATCTGTATCTCGAGGAACGGCGCGAGGGGATCCCCGAAGAACTGTGCCAGGAGGCATATCGGCACCTTTCGGCTGTCGACGCGCGCTTCGCGCCGTATCTCACTCTCCGCCGCCTCCAATATGACCGGATGTGCCGGGATGCGGAACGACGTTTGAACCGCGCGGAGCTCGATCTGGGAGCCTTCCGGCAGATGTTCGACGAGTTCCGATTCGATGGGATGCGGATTGTTGCCTCAAGCGGCCAGTCGTTGCAGACGGCGAGGATCATCCTCGCCGAGATGCGGCGGTGCGTGAGCCTGCCGAAAACCGAACGCGTGAGGCTGTTCCAGAGTTTCGTCGAACGGGGCCTGATCCCGACGCCCCTCGAGGTCGAAGCGATCATCCACGGCCAGGAGGCGCTGGACCGGGACACCGCCGAAGGCTCGCGAGTCGAGAACATGATCGCCCGGGCCGCCGTCCAGGCCGGCAAGCTCGCCATGGACCAGGCGAACGCCGACCGGGGGCTGAGCGGCGCGCGCCAGTCCAGCACGGCGGACATGGTCGTCGACAGCGTCCTCGAGGATGACGCGAAGGAGCTGATTCAGGGAGTCCGCACGGGGCTGCGGAAATTCGTCTCGGTCTCGAGCGGCGCATCGATCGCTCAGCTGTATATCGACGTCATTGCCGGACCCGCCGGCGACGCCTGGTATGCGATTTTCATTTTCCACAACCTGATCACCCTCGAGATGAATTTCCTCGAAACTCTCTTCGCTCGCGGTGCCTCGGATGGGTATCGGCCCGACGCCGACTCGCCGCTGAGGCTGTATGCCGTCTCTTGGCATCACCAGGGTCTCTGCTTTCCAAATCAGCAGGACCACCGGAGATTCTCGAAACTCCTGGCGCGACTCAACCGCTGCTCAAACGCCGTTTCCCTCACGATGGATATCGACGGATCGCCCCATCTCGTCTGCGCCCTTCCCGCCACTGCCCTGAAGCATTACGCCCTGCTCGCGATCGTTCCCGTCGCCGAGCTGGAGCGACGCTTCGGCGAGGTGTCCGCGCGGGTCTGGGGCTGCGTCGCGGTCCTGGCCCTGTTCGGGCTGGGCGTTCTCACCGCCTTGTGGTATCGCGTTGTCACGCCGATCGCCGCGATCACGGCCGGTCTCGAGGCGATGAAGAAGGGCGGCTACGACAGCCCGATCCCCGTGACAGGCACAGACGAGCTCGGCCAGATGTGCGCCGCCGTCAACCAGGCGATGGAACGGTTGAAGGAGATGGAACTCGCCCGCACCGTGCAGGCGGACCTCCTTCCGCAGAGCCGTCTGGACCTCGGCCCATACCTCGTGCAGGGCAGAAACAGCATGATCCAGGCCGTCGGGGGCGATTACTTCGATTTCATCCCCCTGCATCGGGGGCTGACAGCCGTTATCCTGGGCGACGTAACGGGCCACGGCGTCTCGGCGGCCCTCGTCACGGCGATGGCCAAGGCCGCGTTCACGATTCTGTGCCCGCGCTATCCAGACCAGCCGGAAGAAGTGCTTCAGCGGCTGAACAGGTTGATGCTGAATATCCTGAACCGGTCCAAGATGATGAGTTGTTTTCTGGGCATTCTCGATGTGCAGGCCAGGCGCATAATGGCGGCAAACGCGGGCCAGTGTTATCCCATCCTGATCCCTCACGACGGCGCCTCGGCCCAGGTGGCCATGCCGTCCCAGCCTCTCGGAACGCGTGCGAAAGCCGTGTTCAAGCGGCTCGATATCGATCTGCGAAACGCCGGCCTGCTGCTGTATTCCGACGGTCTCGTCGAGGCGATGAGCCCCGACCGAATCATGTTCGGCTACGACAACGTCACGGCCGCCGCCGGACAACTCAGACGGGAAACGGGGCGCAGAATTTCAGCCGACACCGACCTGCTGGCCCCGCTGTTTGCCCGACTCCAGGCGCATATCGGAACCGGCAGCTACAGCGACGATGTGACGCTGGTCGTCATCATGCCGCGCGACTGACCGTCCTGTTCATCCCGGTTTCCGCTCCATCGACTGGAGGAACACGATCGCCTTTCGGGCAACTTTCCGGTCTTCGTCCGGTGCCTGGCGGACGAATTCGCGAAGCGTGGGGATATAGGCGGGATTTTTCTGGTAGGCCATCGCGAGCAGCACCTTGCGGCGCACCTCGGAGGACGGGTCGCCGAGCATCGCGACGAGCAGACGCGAAACCGCATCGCCTTTCATGCGCGACAGGACGAACACCCCGCCGGAGCGCACGCGCTCGTCGGGGTGGGACGGCAGGCGTGCGAGCCCTTCCAGAACGAGCCGCGGGCCAAATTCGGTGAGCGCCGCCCGGGCCGCCTCGACGAGCACCGGAACGTCCGACTCAAGGAACGGGCAGACGACCGCCACCGACTCGGAGCCGCCGTTGATCTGCAGGCCCTGGATCGCCGAAAGGGTCACACGGTGGTCGGGGTGATAGAGTAATGTCGACAGAATTTCCGAGACGGCCGGATCGTGGTAGTGTCCCATCTCGCGAGCCATGAAGGCCAGTCGCACCGGGTCGGGCTTCATGGTGATGTATTCGACGAGCGCCGGCAGGTGTTCGGGATTGCGCATCTGGAGCAGTTTTCGCAACTCGCCGTCGGTGATCGCCAGCATGCGCAGTTTCGTCACCAGGTCTTCCGTCATGGATGCGTCGGAGAGATCGAGCGTGACGTCGCCCGCCTGGGCCGGATCGATGACAGGCGGCGGAGGTGGGGGAGGCGCCGGCTCGCGCACGTCGAGCGGTATCGGCCTCGACGTCGCCTGACGGACGAGGTTCTGCCAGACGGCCTCAGCCTCACGCCCGGGCAGATGCGGGGGCCTGGAAGGCGCGAGACCGCCGGGTCCGAGATTCGCCGCCGCCAGATCGATGGCCGGAAGAACCTCCGTGGCCCGGGCATGGGGAATATGCGCGGCATGTGCCGCGGGAGTGGATGCGGAGGGTTCGCTTCGTAGCGTCACGTCGGGCGGCGCCACCGTGGCCGGCCCGGACGTCAGGGCGGGCGGACGTTCTGAGACCGGCACGGAGGACTCCGTGACAGGCTCTTTCGCAGGTGCGCGCGCCTCATCGGCAGGCCCGGGTATCGGCTCGGGCGCCTGTTCGGGCTTCATGTCGGGCCCGGGCTTTTGGTCAGTTCCCGGAACCGTTTTTCTCGAAGCTTGTTCCGTGGTCTTAGCCGCCGCCGGCGAAATGCCTGCCCGGGCAGCCGGACGAGGTTCATCGACGGCGTTCGATCCCGAAGGCGCCTCACTCTCCCGAGCTGGCGGAGCCCCGCCCAGGGCGTTGGCGAGCTCTTCTTCGGCCTGGCGCCTGCGTTTTCGAGCTCGCGCGACGGCGAACCCGCCTCCGAGAACCAGAGCGAGGATGCCCACAAGACCATACCAGTTCTTCTTCGCCCAAAACTTCCAATAGACGGCGCCGGCCATGGCCAGGGCTCTCTTCGAGTCCTTCGCCTTCGCCAGATACGTCAGGGCCTTGGCGGCATCGGGCGTTTTCCGGTTGGCCCAGGACATGCCGAGCGCCAGGTTTCCGACGGGGTCGGCCGGGCTCTCTTCGAGCAGCGCCTCCGCTCGGTTTCCGACATCCACCCAGTTGGGATTTTCCGTCTGGATGAGCGCCTCGAGCAGAATCTGCTTCAGTCTGAAGGAAACGGCAAGCGCGGCCTCGTTTTCCCTGACGAAATCAGCAGCGGCGTCGAATTTTTTCCCGGCAAGCAGCCCTTCCGCCTGCTGCTCGATCTGGTCCAGGTCTTCCGGAGGGGACGGCAGGTGTTCCTCGGGAACCGGCTTTCCTTCTTCCGCGGTGGGCGCGGCGGACTCCGGCGTAGAGGCGGACGATTCGGGAGAACCGACGACGTCGAGATCCTTGTCGAGGTCATGAGCAGCCTTCACTCCCGCCTTTTCTCCGGCCGTCGCCATGCTGGCCGGAACGGGCCCATGGGGAAGTCCGCCGAGGATGAGGAAGATCAGCAGCAAGGCCGGCCACGCGTATTCCCCTTGGCCACGTGCCGATGTATACGTTTCGTTATCGCCGTTCATCTCGCCTGCCATACAGCACCTGGCGATGGACATCGCT
Organism: Candidatus Ozemobacteraceae bacterium; assembly: GCA_035373905.1. Taxonomy (NCBI): domain Bacteria; phylum Candidatus Rifleibacteriota; class Candidatus Ozemibacteria; family Candidatus Ozemibacteraceae; species Candidatus Ozemibacteraceae bacterium. The sequence continues at coordinate 32,347 of DAOSOK010000029.1, forward strand.
TTCCCGCTTGAATGACGCCTCCATATCGGCGATGCGCTGCGGAAGCGATTCGATGCTTGGATCGGCCCGCCCCTGCCAGGGATACCTGCCGGAAATCCATGTTCCGGCGCGTTCGCTCGTCGCCCGGGCCGATGCCGCACGGTCGAGCTCAATTTCACGCTCGTAGCGCGCCGGGCCCGGATCCCCCCGACGGCGGCAACCGCTTCCCGTACAGAGAAGCGCGATGCAGGCGAAGAGAATCGTCACTCGGGTTCTCATCTCCGGTGTTGTCGCTCTCGACTCACGATCGTTTCCAGACATGGCTCAGAAACACCGTTTCGGCTGAACGATGGATTTTGTTAACCCCTTTCGGGGAATCCCCGCTCAACGGCATGCAGAATCGTCCGTCCCGTCACCGTTCGAATCAGCGCGTCAGCGCGATACCGTATCATTCCGGGCTGACGACGATCGCTTCCTGGGAAGCCTGCCGGGCGCTCGTTATCCTGTGCTGCGGTTTGGCCATGAGCACACGGGTTTCGGGCGGCACCGACTCGGTGAGCCAGACGTTGCCGCCGATGACCGAACCGCGGCCGATCACGGTGTTTCCGCCGAGGATGGTCGCGCCGGCATAGACGACGACGTCATCTTCGATCGTGGGGTGGCGCTTCGCATTGCGGATCACGTTTCCCTGGGAATCGCGGGGGAAATTGAGCGCGCCAAGCGTTACGCCCTGATACAGGGTCACCCGGTCGCCGATGACGGTCGTTTGTCCGATCACGACGCCGGTTCCGTGGTCGATGAAAAAGCTGCGGCCGATCTTCGCCCCGGGATGGATGTCGACGCCGGTCCGCGCGTGGGCCCACTCGGTCATGATGCGGGGAATGAGAATCAGCCCCTGCTCGCTGAGATGGTGCGCAATGCGGTACACCGCGATCGCCTCGAGCCCGGGATAGCTGAAAATGATCTCGTCGAAGCCCGAGGCGGCGGGATCGTTCCGGTACGCCGCCCGAACGTCGTCCTCGAGGATGTTTCGGATGGCCGGCAGGTCTTCGATGAACGTGCGTGCGATCAGAGCGGCATAGCTTTGACAATGTTTGCAGGCGCGGTGGGCGAACCTGCACGAATGCTGCGACTCGCGCAGAACCTGGGCCTGGAGTCTCTCATACAGGGTCGCGACCCGGAAGCCGACCTGGAGCTCCATCGACTCGAAGGAGAGCCTCGAGTCGCCGAAATACCCCGGAAAAATCAGGAACAACGCGTCTTCGAGAATCTGCGCCATCTCCCGTTTGTCGGGAAGCGGGCTCGCGTCGAAGTGCTGCACTCCGTCGGCACCGTCGGCCAGCCCGGCCATCACCTTGTCCGTGAGCTTTTTCAGCATCGGGTTCATGGGCATCCTCCCTCTCCGCTACCGGCGCGCCGGAATGAAAAGCGCCCCGGAGACTGTGCTCTGCCGGGGCGCGCCGTTTCCATCGGTCACTCGACGATGATTCGTCCGTTGATCTCGCAATAGACCATGCGATCGTCGACGATGAGCATGCTTTGCTCTGCGCCGGTCGCGGCGTCCCCATAATAAAGTCTCCAGTATATTTCCTCGCCGCCGGCGGTTTCGGCGTTGAAGCGCTGAACGCGGATGTCGCCGTTTTCCGTCTTCTCGGGGGCGTATTTTTTCCAGAGCTGGGCCACGCGCTGGGGCGCCTCGTCGAACGCGACGGCCGCCGCCGTGATCTGCCCTTCTTCGACCGCCGACAACAGGGCCTCGAGAACCGTGGCGAGGGCCTTGTCCTTGCCGGTCGGATCGCCGTCGACGAACGTGAAGATCATCGCGGCTTTTTTGTCTTTGCGAATGTTTTGATACAGGGTCTCGGCGACCTCGCCGTTTTTCCGGACGGTCCGGAAGCGGTAAAAGTCGGTGCGGATGGTGGGTTGCCGCACATCGAGAAACATGCCGTATCGGGAAATGCTGACTTCGGCATACTCGGCTTCGTGGCGAGCCCACGCGTCGATGACCCATTCGGGGACCTGGCTCATGCCGACCAGGGCGACCTCGATACGGCCGCCGGCGGAGCAGTCAAGAAGCCGCTCGATCGTATTCTTCAGCCCCTCGCGATGGGATACCGTCTGAGCATTCCGCTGGATCTCGGCGATATACCCCGCGTCGAGGGAGGCCAGCGTATCGGCACGCACGGCCGGGGTCATCAGCAACAGGCCGGTTACGGCGGCGGCAAGAAGCATTTTTTTCATGTTTGTCATCCTCCAGGATGTCGTTCTTTTTTTCGTCTTCGTTTTTTGTAGTCGATCAGCGTATCACAACAACGCGGTTCCGTCAACCAAAAACGTGATTTTTTCTGTTGCGCGGGCCGCGATATCTCCCCTATAATAGATGATCGACAATCACCTTCATCCGTTGGAGGAGACAGATCATGAAACACGAAGTCACCGCCGGAACGCCCCGCGAAACACTCACCCGCACGGCATCCGGAATGCTGATATACTGCCGCGAACTCTTCGAAAAAGATCTCTACAGGCACCAGATGCCCCAAGTGCGGGGCGAAGAACTCCAGCTGGCCGCTCCCAGGCCGCCCTCGCCAACGGCCGTGAAACCGGCCACCCCGGCCACCGTCAAGAAGCAGCGCGGAACGACGGCCCGCCCGTGAGCATGCCCCGAACGGCCGGCATTACCGCGCTCAAACGGGCGCTGATGGCCGGCACTCCCGTCATCGCGATCAGCAGCTGGGAGGAAGAACAGGTCATCGCGACGCTTGCGGCGATCTCCCGCTCCGTCTTCCAGAGCGACAAAACCCTCACGCAGTGGGATCTCCAGGCAGGCCTCACCGCGGGCGATCTGAACCAACCGGGCGTCACGACCCCGGAAGCGGCTCTCGAGGCCGCGGTTCGCGCGACGGAACCCGGTTTCTTCGTGTTTCGCGACATCATTCCCTTCCTCGAGAAGCCCGAGATCCAACGCCGGCTCCGCACCGTGAACACCGCATTTCGCGGACAGAACCGCTTTCTCTTTCTGCTCGGCGGCGACATCCATCTCCCCGTCGACGTCCGCAAGGACGTCTATCTGCTCGACTTCGGCCTGCCTGACCAGGCAGAACTCACCGACCTGATCGAGCGCGCCTTCGCATCCGCGACCAAGCGGGGAGCGGAAAACAAAATGACTCCGGAAAACCTGGCCGCCGCGGCGACGGCTCTCCAGGGGTTTACGACGACCGAAGCCCAGCAGTGCCTCACCAAGCTTCTCTGGGGCGTGAAAGTCATCGACGGTTCGATCGTGAAGCAACTCCAGGAGGAAAAAGAGCAGCTCGCCCGCAAGGAGGGCATCCTCGAATACGTCCGGACGGACTCCTCCCTCGAAGACGTGGGCGGACTCGAGAATCTCAAGAACTGGCTGACGAAACGACGCCGGCTGTTTTCCCCGGAAGCGGCGGCGGCGGGGCTCAGACCCCCGCGCGGTCTGCTGATGATGGGAATATCCGGCTGCGGCAAATCGCTGTCGGTCAAGGCGATCAGTTCCCTGTGGAACCTGCCGCTGTTCCGACTCGACATGAACCAGGTGTATTCCGGCCTGCACGGTTCGCCGGAAGGCGCGTTCCATCGGGCGATCAAATCGATCGAGGCGATGGCGCCGGCCATTCTCTGGTTCGACGAAATCGAGGGCGGCATCAGCAGTTCGACGATGAAGGACGGCAGCACCGGCTCGCACATTTTTTCGGCGTTCCTCACCTGGATGCAGGAAAAGAAGGCCGACGTGTTCGTGGCCGCCACCGCCAACCGCATCGACCTGTTGCCCGCCGAAATCATCCGCAAGGGGCGGTTCGACCAGGTGTTTTTCATCGATCTGCCCAACGACCGCGAGCGCGAGGAGATTTTCAAGGTTCACCTCCAGCGGCGCGGCGTCGATACCGCAACGTTCGACCTCACGCTTCTCAGCGTCTCGACCGAGTTCTGGAACGGCGCCGAGATCGAGCACGTCGTCGAGGCGGCCATGGTCGAGGCCTTCGACCGGGGGGCCCAGTTGACGCTCGACGATCTGTACACGATCATCCGCGGCACGGTTCCCCTCTCGCGCACAATGGCCGAGCAGATCAAATTCATCCGCGCCTGGGCGAGCGAGCGAGCCATCTCCGCCTCGAAATCCGACAAGTAGGCGCACGCGGCCCGTTTTTGAAGCCCGCAGGCTGAATCCCCCGTCGCCCTGAGCTTGTCGAAGGACGAGCGCATTTCGCGCTTCGACAGGCTCAGCGCGAGCGGGAAGGCAACATGCCTTGTATCATGCAGGGATCAACGGCACACACATCGCAACCCCGTGTACACAATTTGCCTTGCGCGTTGAATGTTTTTGGTGTATAGTAATGTTAGATGAAGCTAACAATGTGTCACGGTTGAAACATCCGGCGACCGATCTGGTTGGGCGGCGCGAGCCGCAGGAGACGAAACAGGCATGGTAAAGATGAACGTCACGCTTTCCGATCTGCCGATCGGCGAGACGGCGACGATCAGAGACATCGACGCCTCCACCCCGGCGGGAAACCGTCTGCTCGAACTCGGGTTCATTCCCGGCACGCCGGTCACGGCCCTCCAGCGGGCACCCATGGGCGATCCCGCGACGTTCTGCATCCGGGGCTACTGCATCGGCCTCCGCCGCAGCGAATCCTCTCTCGTCAGCATCCATCCCGTCAGGCGAGCCGCCTGAACGGCAGCATCATGGAGCCGGTCCGCGTTTTCCTGGTCGGCAACCCGAACTGCGGCAAGACGAGCCTTTTCAACGCCATCACCGGCGAGCGCCGTCACGTCGGCAATTGGCCGGGCGTCACCGTCGACCGCATCGAGGGCTTTCGCCGGGTCGGCGATCGCGAACTGGTCGTTTCCGACCTCCCGGGAACGTATTCGCTGACGCCCGCAAGCCCCGAAGAACGGGTCGTTCTCGATCAACTCGACGAGATAGCCGGCAACACGATGCTGAATGTCATCGACGCGGGAAACCTCGAGCGCAATCTCTTCCTCACCATGCAGCTGCTCGAGCTCGGTCTGCACCCCTGGCTCGTGTTCAACTGCTACGATGCCCTCAAGGCCTCCGGCGCCAAGCTCGACCTCGAAAAGGTCGCGAGGCTGACCGGCTGCAGGGTGTTTGCGACCGTCGCCCGAACCGGGGAAGGCATCCCGGCGCTCATCGCAGCGCTTTCCGAACCGTCACCGGCCGGCCCATCCGACAACGGCCTGACCGTCATGCGGCTTCCCCGGCCCTGGCAGTCGGCCGTGGAAACGGCGATGCCCTCGCTCTTCCGGCAATCCTGGCCGAATGCAGCGCCCTCCAGGCGGCTTCGGGCGATCCAGGCTCTCATCGGCCAACCGTCGCCGGACGCCCATCCCGAAACGGAATCGGCGCAGGAGCTCGAGCCGGTCCGGGCGAAACTGCTCCAGGCCCTCGAGTCCGCCGGCGAGTGCGTGACCGGCGCCGGAGGTCTGCCGTGCCGCCTCGCGACCGACCGCTACGATCGCATTTCCCGCCTCCTGAAGGCGACCCACAAGGCCGCACCGTCTGCCGAAGACCGGGGTTCCTCGGACCTCGACCGCATTTTCACCCACCGGCTCTGGGGCATCCCCGTCTTCGCCGCGCTCATCGCCCTGATGTTCTGGACGACCTTCTCGCTCGGGGCGTATCCGGCCGACGCGATCGAAGCCGGCATCGAGCATCTCCGGGGGCTCGGCGCCGCGCACCTTCCGGACGGCCTGTGGCGCGATCTTCTTCTGGACGGCATCGTCACGGGCCTCGGCGGCATCCTGGTTTTTCTTCCAAGCGTGCTGATTCTCTTCCTCTGGATCTCGCTTCTCGAAGACTCCGGCTACATGTCGCGCGCCGCCTTTCTCATGGACAGACTGATGCAGGGAATCGGCCTCCATGGCCGCGCGTTCGTCCCGCTGCTGATGGGTTTCGGCTGCAACGTTCCGGCGATCATGTCGACCCGCCTGCTCGACGACAGGCGCCAGCGCCGGCTTGTGACCCTGCTCATGCCCCTCGTCGGCTGTTCGGCGCGGCTGCCGGTGCTGGTTTTATTCTGTGGAATATTTTTTCCCGAACGACCCGGGCTGACACTTTCGATCCTGTATTTCATCAACCTGCTCGTGCTCGTCACGGTCGGCAGACTGCTCAGCCGGTTCATGCCGCCGCTCACCCAGGCGCCGTTCATGCTCGAAATGCCGCCCTACCGGCTTCCAACATGGCGCAGCGTGAAGTCGATGCTCTGGGATAAAGCCTGGCACTTCCTTGAAAAAGCCGGCGGCGTAATCCTGGCCGGTACGATCCTTGTCTGGAGCCTGACGGCGTTCCCCCGCGACGTCGTCTACAGCCGCCCGTATCAGGCCGAGATCGCAGCTCTGAAAGCCGCCTCGCAGACCGCAGAGATCGCCGAACGGATCGCCGGCCTCGAAGAGTCGCTGGCGCGCGAAACGATGGAACGCCGCTACATGGGAAGCCTCGGCCGGGCTCTCGAGCCACTGGTGCGGCCTCTCGGCTTCGGATGGCGCGAGGCGGTCTCGCTCGTGCCGGGATTCCTGGCGAAGGAGAGCATTGTCTCGACGCTGTCGGTCCTGTACAAGCCCGTCGACAACGATCTCGGAACGGCTATGCGCCGCGAGGGGATGACGCCGATGATCGGCTTCCTGTTCATGCTGTTCACGCTGCTCTACGTGCCGTGCCTTCCGACCGTCGGCGTCATCTGGCGCGAGACGAAGTCGGCGGGGTTCACCCTGGTCGCGACCCTGCTCCCGGGCGTCCTCGCCTGGTCGCTGACCCTGATCACGGCGACCATTGCCGGAGTCACCAGAACGGCCCCGGCCGCCTCTTCCCCACCAGGCGACACGGTCGTGATTCTGGTTTCGATCGTCTTCGCCGTGTGGTATCTTGTCCGAAGGCTTCGCGCCGACCTCGGCGGAGAAACCCCGTGTGCCTCGTGCAGAGGAACGAGCTGCCGCGTCGTCCGTTCCGACGGCGAAAACCCATGACAAGGCGGTTGCCCGAATGAAGGAACCAGGCGAGTCTCAACGTTCGAAAAAAGGGCTCTCGAGCACGCTCGAGTCGTACCTCGAACACATTCACGAGCTCCAGCGCAAATACGGCGCCGTCCGCGCCACCGATATCGCCTCGGCGATGGGTTGCACCACGCCGTCCGTCACCAACGCGCTCCGACGTCTGGCGAAACTCGAACTGATCAAATACGAAACCTACCGCCCCGTGACCCTCACGAAGCTGGGCGAATCGACGATCAGAAGGCTCAATTCCCGTCATCGGGTCCTGGCCGACTTTTTCCTGAACGTCCTCGAGCTTCCGGAAGAACTCGCCGAGGAAGAAGCGTGCAGCCTCGAGCACAAGATCTCCCCGGCCACGATCGCGCGTCTCGCCGATTACATGGAATTCCTTCACCAGGATCTCGGCGACGCGACTCTTCAACGCCGAAAACGCGATTTCGCGAACTTCAGGAACAGAAAGCAGAGTAGCCGCTGAATTCCATCCCCCGCCCCTTAGCCAGCGGTTGGGCGCAAGACCGTGGCAAGCGGACTCGCTAACGGCAGCACAGTATTATATATTTCGATATATTGCATAAGAAATTCCTGCAAAGCGCAAGCGGGCCTTTTTCGTTCAGATGATGCCGCCCATGCCGGCCAGCACCAGACTGTAGACGACGCAGAGGCCGAGAGCCGTCAGGCAGTTGAAGACCGCCCCCGTGGCCGGGTGACCGGTGCGCAGCCAGCGCGTCATTTCGTCGTCCTGCGTGTAGAGGACGCTCTCCGGGGCAAGCCCATCCATGGCCGCCAGGAGGCCGGCGAGATCGCGAGCGCGCCTGTGAACGCGGAAAGCCGCGACGTGAAACGAGGCCACATGGCCGGAGGCAAACACGCCGACGCAAGCGATCAGCAAGGCGGGAAGAGCCTTGTCTGAGGCGTTCGTGACGAACCAGCCGGTCATCGCGGTCGCGGCCCCGAGATAGAACTTCAAAAACTCCTCGGCCCGGCCGTGAAGGGTTGCGGCAGCCTCTTCCGACTGACGCCAGAACTGGATCAACGTCTCCCGCTTCGTCGCGACGTCCCCCATCGCATCCGCCCCCACTGAAAAATTGCGACGTCGCCGGCTCTTCCGGTCTCGCCTGCCCAGCCGACGCCCCCTCCGGAACATTCCTGATCATTGTAGCGCATGTCGCCCGAAAATTCAGTCGGGGAATTCACGGGATAAAACGCGACCGCCCCGGATCATACGTCCGGGGCGGTCGCATCGGAGATCTCTCTCAGTGAGTCGTCACTGACGCCATTTCACTCTGGAAGCGGGTGTAGACTTCATACGTCGACAGGCGTTCCAGGAGATCCTCTTCCTGGCTTTCCATCCAGACCAGGAAATTGTCGTCGGTCATCAGCTCCGTAATTCCCACCATCGCGGGGTGCACCATACTCGTTGCTTCCTCCTCGGCTTCGCGAAATTTTTCGTTCCAGGTAATCTTTCGTACGTTTTCGTTCGATTCCGAAGAGGCTATCGGCAACTTTTTTTCTTTTTTTGAGGGTTACCCCGCATCTCCGCTTCGCATGCGTCATGTCTTGCTTCATTCGGGGCGTTTCGTATAAAATGACTTCGGAACCGCAAGAAATTCGTGGTTCACATCTCAGAGAGGAAGAGGAAAGACATGCCTGTTATCACGATTTCGAGAGAGTTCGGCGCGGGCGGTGCGTTCATAGCCCTCAAACTTGCGGAGGCAATCGGCGGCACGTGCATCGAGAAGGAGATCATTCACGAGATCGCTCAGAAGATGGGCAAATCCCGCGAAGAGCTGAACGATTTCGACCAGGATACCTACAACCGGATCGGCGCCTTCTTTCAGGAAGCCCTCGCCAGCATCGCGAAAGGCGGCCGGGTGTTTCACCCCTTCGGCATGGCCCCCCTCGAATGGGAAAGCACGAGTTACTATGTCCCATCCTTTCCCGATCAGGAATACAAGCACGAGGAGTACATCGACGTGCTGACATCCGTCATCAAGGAAATGGCCGCGAAGGGGAACGTCGTCATCCTCGGCCGCGGAGCGAGCCGCATTCTTCAGGATACCCCCGATACGACGCATGTTCGCATCGTCGCCGATATGAAAGACCGCGTCGCACGCGTGATGGACGAACAGAAAGTCGACGAGGCGAAAGCAACCGAAATCATCGAGAAGAAAGACGCCGCGGCGAGCGCGTTCATTTCCGACTTTTTCGACGTCGACTGGAACGACCCGCACCTGTATCACCTCACGGTGAATACCAGCCGCATCGCTCCTGAAGCCGCCCTGCCGCTTATTCTCGCGGCCGTCAAGCGGCCGGCTGCATGATCTGAATCCTCCTCATGTCGCTTCGTTCCTTCAGCCTGGCTCTCATCGTCTGCGGAATCCTGGCATACGTCATCTATTCGTCCGAACCGCCGACGAGCGAGCTCTGGAGGGTCAAAGCGGCCGGCGAGATCACGACGCAGCCCGCCGAGGTCGGCGGCAAGGCCGTCTTCCTGGTCCGGCAACAGCAGATCGCCGCGATAGATCCTGACGGAACGTTCACGGGGCCGGTGCCGCTCGACGCCCCAGCCCGTCATCCTCTCGTCGGCATCGCTTCCGGCGTCCTGGTCTCTGACCGCGAAGGTGGATACACCTTCTATTCATCCTCCCTGGCCAAGCTCTGGAAGCGCGCAACGCTCTCTCCGTCAGACCTTCAGCCCGTTGCCCTGCCCGGGAACAGGCTGGTGGTCGCCGGCGCGCCCGACGTGCTGTTCGGACTCGACGGAACGACCGGCGAAGCGCTCTGGGAAAGCCATTTCGACGGCACCGTGATGCACGTCGTTCCGGGCGAGACGATCGCGGCGGTATACGGATACGACGATCTGAAGAAACCTTCATGGAAGATTTGCGCGATCGATCCCGACGACGGCTCCGTCGTCTGGAAACATCCGGAGCCCATCAGCGACGATGCGCCGGTTGTCTATGGCAACTACTTTATTTTCTGCGACGTCGAGGGCCGGCCGGTCGCCGTCAGTCAGGAAACGGGCAAGGTGGTCTACAGGCACGACTCCGACGGATACAGGATCGCCGGCATCACCGGAAACGCTCTTCTTCTCCTGGCCGCCGGCGGCACGCGGATGGACTACTGCGACCTCCCGTCCGGCACATCCTGGAGCGTCACGCTCCCCTCGCCCCTCCTCGGAGCGCTCGCCGTCGGCGACGCACTCCTGTTCGTCGACGGCCGCAGCGTACGGTGCATCGAGGCCCGCACAGGCGTCATCCGCTGGCAGCGCAATCTCGGCAAGACGTTCGACTGGTTCGTTCATGAAAACGCGCTGGGCATCACTTACAAGGACAATTTTCTCGCCCGCCACACCCGGGTGACGCTGTTCACCCCCGACAAGGCGAGGCCCGTCTGGACGGCCATGGATTCCGGCCGGTTCTACAAGCCGATGTCATCGACGCGCGGCGACCTGCTCGTCTGCCGCAGCGGCAACATCCGCCTCATGCCCTATCCCGAACGAACTCCCGGTTCCGAAGTGCTTGCAACCGAAACCGTCGCGTCGATTCCGGAGAAAGCGTTTTTCACGATGCCGCCCCTTGCAACGTCTTCCGCTCCCCTCGCCGCCTCAACATCCCTGATCCTTCCGGCTCCTGCTTCTTCATCGCGAACAGCATCGGCAGCCTCTGAGGTGATTTCCTTCACAGAACCGGAAGCACAGGCGCTTCCGCCCCAGCCTGCTCCGGCTGCCCGAAAGCCCATTCCCCTCGCATCTCCCGCCGGGTGGTGACAACCACAGGAGAACCGCCATGGTTTCCGAAACCTCGGTTGAAACGATTCAAACGTTTTATGATTCCCTGCTGGCCCTCGACCGAATCGCCCTGGCCAGACATCTGCACGAGTATGTCCCGGCAAGCCAGCCGACCCGGTATGTGGAAGAGATCGTCGTTCCCGCACTGGAAAGCATAGGAAACGATTGGGAAACCGGGAAGATATCCCTGGCCGAAGTGTATATGAGCAGTCGCCTCGCCGAGGAGCTGATCGACAGCCTCTTCACGACCCAGCATCTCGTCCGGCGCGCGCAGCCCCGCCTGGCGGTCGCGGCCCTGCAGGATTATCACCTGCTGGGAAAACGCATGGTGGCGACCGTTCTGCGCTCGGCAGGCTTCAAATTCGAGGATTACGGACAGGCTGATGTCAACGAGCTGGTGACCCGCATGGAACGGGACCGCATTGAAATCATTCTGATCTCCGTGCTGATGCTCCCATCAGCATTGAAAGTGAGGGAGCTCCGCGAACGGCTTTCGCAATCGGGCAACAGGGCGAAAATCGTCGTGGGAGGCGCCCCGTTCCGTTTCGACAGCGAACTCTGGCGCGAGGTGGGTGCCGACGCCGTCGGCCTTTTCGCTTCGGACGCTCCCAGGCTGGTGGATGAAATGGCCGAAGATCTCGCCAGGCAGAAAAAAGGAGATCAGGCATGAACTCGTTCGAGCGGGTCATGACGACCCTCGGCCACCAGGAGCCCGACCGGGTTCCGTATTTTCTCCTCCTGACCATGCATGGCGCCAGGGAACTGGGGCTCTCCATCCGGGAATATTTTACGTCTCCCGAAAATGTCGTCGAAGGGCAGTTGCGCCTTCGCCGCAAGTATCGGCACGACTGTTACTACGGTTTCTGGTATGCACCCATCGAAGTCGAAGCCTTCGGCGGCGACGTCATCTTCCTCGAGGATGGTCCGCCCAATTCGGGAACCCCGCCCATCCGGCGGATTGAAGACATCGCGCGGCTCAGCCCGCCGGATATCACACAAAATAGAAAATTGCAGAATGTCCTGACCGCCATTTCACGGATCAAGGCGAAATCCGGAAACGATGCACCGATCATCGGTGTCGTCATGTCGCCGTTCTCCCTTCCGGTCATGCAGTTGGGCTTTGATATATATATTGAATTATTGTTCGAACACCCCGACCTTTTCGAACGGCTCGTCGCGGTGAACCAGGAGTTCTGCACGAACTGGGCGAACGCCCAGCTGGCCGCCGGTGCCACGGCCATCTGCTATTTCGATCCGGTCTCCTCGCCGACGATTGTCCCTCGCGAGAAATATCTGAAGACGGGGTTCCAGATCGCGAAGAGCATGCTGGAAAGCATTCATGGGGCTTGCGCCATACACCTCGCGTCGGGTCGGACGGTTCCCATCATCGACGATATCGTGAAGTCCGGGGCAAAAGTGCTCGGCGTAAGCTGTGACGACGATCTCAGGGCAGTGAAACGAGCCTGCGAAGGCAGAATCACCATCCTTGGAAATCTGAACGGGATCGAAATGCGCCGCTGGACCCCCTCGGAAACGGAAGCGAAGGTGAAAGAGGCCATCGAGATTGCCGGCCCCGGTGGAGGCTTCATTCTTTCCGACAATCACGGCGAAATTCCGTGGCAGGTTCCGGATGACGTGCTGATGACCATTTCAGAGACCGTGCACCGCTTCGGACGATACCCGCTGACCGGGAACCGATGACGGACAAGATCGGAATCGCGGTCTGCAGCCATTTTTTTCACGAGCTGGAGGCGGCGATTCGTCTCGAGGGCTGGAATGGGGTTGTTCCCCTGCTGTTTCCCTCCTTCTGCGGCAAGCCCCCCCTGACTCGGGAAGCGCTGAAAAGCCTGTCTGCCGGGCAGGGAAAGGCATGTTCGAACATCCACATCCTCGGCGGAAATTGCTGCAAGAAGCTGTCGGTAGAACTCCCGCCAGACGAATCGTTCAAGATTCATGTGTTCAATCCCTGCTTTGCCATGTTTTCCGGAGAAACCCAGATTTTCGAACTCTGCAGCGAGGGGGCCTATCTGGTTACCCCCGGCTGGCTCGCCTGCTGGCGGGAGAAACTCCGATACGATGGTTTCGACCAAGATTCAGCCCGGCAGTTTTACGGCGAAAGCCTCAAGTCCATTGTTCTTCTCGAAACCCTTCTCGATCCGCAGAGCGAGAGCCAGGCAAGAGATTTCGGTGAATACGTGAACCTCCCCTGTCGCACCAGGAAGGTCGGCCTCGAGTATTTCCGGCTGCTGTTGCGGGACATCATTGGATCCCAGGAATTGTTCAGAGTTACCAGGACATCCGAAACGTCTCTCAAGGAAGCCCGCTGCCGGATCGCGGAGTATTCGATGATGTCCGATGTCCTCGCGCGACTTGCCAGGAGCCATGACGAAACGGAAGCGTTCGCGTCCATCCTCGAACTTGTCCAGACCCTATTCGCCCCCCGCCGGGTCAACCATCTGAAATGGACCGACGGAGCGCCTGCGTCGGAAGTGACGAGCTTCCCGTCCCTGCATGAAAATGAACGTGACGCAGCGAGGACACGCCTGGCGGGCTACTCGAGCGAGTACGGGAGAACCGAAGATGGAGAAGGCTTTTTCCTGAAATTCTCGCATCGCGGCGAGAGCCTCGCGACCATCGAGCTGCAGGGAATCGCCTTTCCCAATAATATTGATAGATATATAAACTCCTGCCTTTCGTTCGTGCCGGCAGTCGGGCTTGCGTTGGCAAATATCAGGGCATATACAAAACTGGAAACACAGCTGACGGAAAACAGGTCTCTCCTCGCAACGCTCCAGAACGATATCGAAGCCGCGGGAACCATTCAGAGAGAGCTCCTCCCTTCCCCCGGCGAACGATTTCCGCCCCTGGAGGTCAGCTGGTATTTCAGTCCCTGCAGCACCGTCGGTGGCGATCTGCTGAATATCATCCGGCTCGACAGAGACCATGTGGCGTTCTACATGTTCGATGTCGCGGGTCATGGCGTCCACGCGGCGCTCAGCGCCGTTTCAATCCACGAGATGATCTCGTCGTTCCTCCGGCAAGGAAGCAGCGAGGGCATACAGGCACCGGAATCACTCAGGCCGAAGGCTGTCGCCGAAATACTGCACGAACAATTCATGGCGAGAAAGCACGGATATTTCACCCTGACGTACGGCGTTATCGCTCTCAAAACAGGGATCGTGAAATACGTCAGGGCCGGCCACACACCGCTTCTCCTGAAAGAGGCCGCTGGAACGCTTCGTATCCTGGACGCCGGGAATTCACCGATCAGCATGTTTCCGGACGCCGAGTTCACGGAGCAGGAACTCCTCCTCCGGCCAGGCGACCGCCTGCTCCTGTATTCCGACGGGATCACGGAGGCGATGCGCTTTCCCTCACTCGAGCTCTACGGTGACGAGCGCCTCCACGCCATGATGTATTCCACCGAGAACCTGAGCGTCGACGCATGCGTCTCCGAAATCATCCGCGACCTGGACTCCTGGCTAGGCGAAACAAAGCCGAGAGACGACATCAGCCTTCTCGCCATCGACATGGGTTCGGCGCAAGAACCGATCCGCAGAAGACGCTGATGGCTCAGATGAAATCCTGAAATCTCACCCCGGCACTCGCCATTGCCGAAATTGCGATGCAGGGCCGGTTTGCGAACCACTCCTACGGATAGAGAACGGTTGTTTTGTGGTGAAACAGCCTTTGTATCTTTGTGCCTGTGATTCAGCGGTTGTGAACCTGATGCGCTCGCCCTGTGGGCATGATCCGCGTTTGCTGCGAGGCGTCGGATCGTGGTAGAATATCGGCTCCCTGAGCGTAGTATCGTTGGAGGCAAGAATGAGTCACAAGGCTTTGACCGTCGGGTTCGACATCGGTTCGGTCAGCATCAACACCGTCATCTGCACACAAAACGGCGACCTGCTCGCCGAGCTGCCCTACCAGCGCCATTTCGGCCGCACGCTCGAACTGTGCGCCCGCACGCTGGCCCAGATCGAAAAAGAATACGGCCCCGAGAGCGTTTCCCGAGTCGTGTTCACCGGAACCCACGGCGAAGCCATCGCCGGCGCCGTCAATACGTATTTCGAGATCGAGACGACCGCGCAGACGCGCGGTCTGCACCGGCTGATGCCCGAAGCCCGCTCCGTGGTTTCGATCGGCGGCCACGACTCGGCCCTGCTGCTCGTCTCGGCCGCGAAAGATGGCTTCCTGCTCGAGGATTTCAAGCTGAACGAGGCCTGCGCCGCCGGCACCGGCAGCTTCATCGACCAGCAGGCCGAGCGCATTTTCTCCGACCACCAGGAGTTCGAGAAGATCGAAGACCCGCAGAAGCGCATCGAGGCGATTCTCCAGAAGTTCATCGCCGAAGGCCGCGCCTCCGACCACCCCGCCAACGTCGCCTGCCGCTGCACGGTGTTCACGAAGTCCGACATGATCCACCTGCAAAACAAGGGCATCCCGGTGAAGCACATCATCGCCGGCCTGCACGAGGGCGTCGCGAAGAACTTCAAGTCGACCCTCATCAACAACCGCACTCTCGCCGAGCCCGTCGCCTTCATCGGTGGTTACGCCACGAACGACCTCGCCCGCACGGCGTTTTCAAAGATTCTCGGCGTGAACGTCGTCGTCCCTCGACACCACACCGGCGTCGGCGCCCTCGGCGTCGCCCTCTCGGCCATCGCTTCGGGAAACGGCCGCGCGGTTCGCAGCGCCGAGATCGCGAGCCTCAAGAGCGACGCGGCGTTCAAGGCCCCGACCGTCTCCCCGCTCTGCCAGAAGCTCGCCCCGTTCACCCCGTGCGGCGAATCTGCCGGCCTGCCGTCCGGCAAAGATAAAATAGACGTTTATATGGGTTTCGACATCGGCTCGACGACGACGAAACTCGTGCTCATGGGCCTCGACCACCGCATCATCTACAAGCGGTACATCCCGACCGAGGGCCAGCCCGTCACTGCGATCAAGAAGTGCCTGACGCACATGAAGCAGCAGATCGACGTGTCGCGCGTGAACGTGCTCGGCGTGGGCACCACCGGCTCGGGTCGCGAAGTCGCGAACCTGTTCGTCGGCGCCGACGACGTCGTGAATGAGGTCACCGCCCACGCGCGCGGCACGACCCAGTTCCGGCCCGACGTCGACACGATCTTCGAGCTCGGCGGCCAGGACGCCAAATACACCTCGCTGAACCAGGCCTTCGTCGTCGATTTCCGCATGAACAAGGTCTGCGCGGCCGGCACCGGCAGTTTCCTCGAGGAGACCGCCAACAAGCTCGGCATCGACATCGCCGGCGAATACGAGAGCCTCGCGCTCGCCGCGAAGACGCCGTTCAAGCTGACCGAGCGCTGCACGGTGTACATGGAATCCGACCTGATGTCCTACCTGCAGATGGGCGCGGCCCGCGAAGACCTGCTGGCCGGGCTCTCGCGCGCCGTCGTCCACAACTACCTCAACCGCGTCGTCCAGGACGGCAAGATCGGCAAGGTGATCAGCTTCCAGGGCGGCCCCTCGCTGAACAAGTCGGTCGTGGCGGCCTTCGAAGCCGTCGTCGGCAAGCCGATCGTCACGCTGCCCCACCGCGAGGTGATGGGCGCGATCGGCGCGGCGCTGCACGCCCGCGACGAGGCCGAGGCGGCCGCCCGGCGCGGCGAGACGGTGAAGCCGAGCCGGTTCCGCGGCTGGAGCGTCGTCGACGCGGCGTTCACGCACACCGAGGAAGTCTGCAAGCGCAACCCGAACTGCCACAACCTGTGCAAGCTCCAGATCTACCGCATCGGCGGCGACGAGGCCGTGTACGGCGGCGAGTGCGGCATGTATGAGTCGCGCGCCAAGGCTACCGTGCGCGCTCCCGACTACAACCGCATCCGGCAGAACCTGTATTTCAAGGCCATGCAGGGCAAGTATCGCGTGCTCGACGAGGAGCCGGCGCAGACCGTTTCCGCCGAAGGGAAGAAGCGACCGACGCTGGGCATTCCCCGCTCGCTCAGTTTCTTCCAGATGGGGCTATTCTGGGTGCACCTGATGGACCGCCTCGGCTTCGACGTCGTGATCACGCCCGAGACCGACAATCGAATTGTAGATGCCGGTATAGAAGCGATGACCTGCGAGGCCTGCTTCCCGGTGAAGATCTCGCACGGCCACGCGAGCAGGCTGAAGGGCCGCGTCGACTGGCTGTTCCTGCCCATGATGATCGAGATGGAGGCGCCGGCCAACAAGAAGGGCTACTACTGCCCCTACCTCGAGGCGAACAGCTTCATGCTGAAGGCCGCGCTCAAGCTCGACGACAAGACCACCCTCATGCCCGCGATCTACCTGAAATACGGCCGCGACGGGCTGGTCAAGGCGTTCCGCGAGGAGTTCGCCCGGGTCGGTCTGCCGTTCGACCAGAAGGCGTTCGCCGCGGCGTATGACGAGGCGTGGGCCGCGCACACGGCGTTCATCCGCGAGCTGCGCTCGCTCGGAAAAACCGTGCTCGAGAAGCTCGGCGACCGGCGCGCGATCGTCGTCGTCGGCCGGCCCTACAGCGCCTACGACTCGCGCACGAACCTGAACCTGTTCGCCACGTTCAGCCGGCTCGGCGTCATCGCGATCCCGCAGGAACTGCTGGACCTCGACCCGATCGAGATCGAGGACGACTACCCCAACATGTACTGGGGCTTCGGCGACAAGATTTTAAAAACTTCACGATATATAAATAACGACAAGCGGCTGTTCGGGCTGTATCTGACGAGCTTCTCGTGCGGCCCCGACTCGTTCATCCTGCACTTCTTCAACGACGAGATGAACCGCACGGGCCGGCCGTATCTCGAGCTCGAGCTCGACGAGCACTCGGCCGGCGCCGGCGTCGAGACGCGCCTGCTGGCCTTCATCGACGTCATCAAGAACCAGCGCGACGTCCGCACCCTGCCCCAGGGCGTCAGCGTCATCGCCCGCAAGGCCCGGGCCCCTCTGCAGGGACGCACGATCTACCTGCCCAAGATGTCGCAGGGCTCGTATGCCCTTGCGGCCGCGTTCGACGGCGTCGGCTGCAAGGCCGAGGTGATGCCGACCTACACGACGGCGGGCCTCGAGTTCGGCAAGAGCAACACCTCGGGCAAGGAGTGCTTCCCCTGCACCGTCACGACCGGCGACATGTTCGAGACCGTCACGAAACTGCGCGAGCAGGGCCGCGACGTCGAGAACGAGATCGCCTTCTTCATGCCCGAGACCGAGGGGCCGTGCCGGTTCGGGCAGTACAACTACCTGCACCGCATGCTGCTCCAGCGGTACGGCTGCGGCGGCATCCCGATCCTCTCGCCCAGCTCCGAGGACAGCTACCGCTGCAAGGGCTTCTTCTCCGACGAACAGGCGGGCCAGTTCCGCGGCCTCGCCTGGCAGGCGATCGTGTACACCGACATGATCGAAAAGTCGCTCTGGCGCGTGCGGCCCTACGAGAAGGTGAAGGGGACGACCGACGCGGTGTTCGCCGAAGCCCTGCGTGAAGGCGTCGAGGCGACCCGGGCAGGCGGAGGATTAAAGCTGATCAAGGCCGCCCGCCGCGCGGCCGCGAAGTTCTCCGCGATCGAGCGCGATGAAAAGACCCGGCCGCTCGTCGGTATCGTGGGCGAAATATATGTTCGCACACATAACGAGAGCAACCAGGAGCTCGTCCGGACCCTCGAGTCGATGGGCTGCGAGACGTTCACCAGCTCGATCGGCGAGTGGATCGACTACACGACCCACACCAGCATCGAGGACGCGCACGGCCGCTGGAAGGACAGCCGCACGTGGGACAACGGCCGCGAGCTCGCCAAGTCGTGGCTGATCGGCAAGGGACAGCGCATCGTCGCGAAGATGCTGGGCCTGCCCTTCGCGAAACTGCTCCACGGCCGCTTCGACCACTCGACCGAGCACCTGCTCGACCTCGTCGAGGGCATCTTCTCGAACCACATCAACGGCGAGGCGATCCTCTCGATCGGCGGCGCGTTCGCCTTCCGCGAGCACGGCTTCGACGGCGTCGTGAACGCCATGCCCTTCACCTGCATGCCGAGTACAATAGCAAGCGCTATTCTCAAGGTCCACATGCGCCGGAAGATGCCCTTCGTCGACATGGTCTACGACGGCACGATCCTTCCCAACCGCAACACGAACCTCGCCACCTTCGCCTTCCAGGCGAAGCAGCAGCAGGAAGCCCGCCGCAACAGATAAAACAATCACCACAAAGATACTCCGTTGAAAAATGTTCTGTTTTCAGGAACGCATCCGCAGATGAAGGGCAGATAAGAACGAACGTCTGAAACGAGCTTTTTTTCGCCAGGGATCGGAAACTCCGGGGGAAGAAGGTTTTCAGCGTTTCATCCGCGAAATCTGCTTCATCAGCGTCATCTGCGGATTGGTTCTCGAAGTGAAACATACATACCAGACACGAAGACACAAAGGTTGTCATTCAATCTTTGTGTCTTCGTGCCTTTGTGGCGAATGAATTTCCGTGTCGCGCCGGCCTCTTGTGGGAGTGACTTACAGGGCTCCCTGGGCGGCGTTGTCCAGCACTTTCCAGACGTCGATGGCGGCGGGGAGGGGCTTGCGGAGTTCGGAGAGGGAGAGCACCGGCCCTTTGCCCGTGTTCATGCGGAGCTGGAACGCCTTGATGTTCACGCCGTTTTCCGTCTTTTCGAGCTGGCCGATCGGGAAACTGACCGAGAACGCATCGGCGGCGCCGACGACGACGCTCCAGTTGTCGGGCAGTTCGGGCGCGGCGTTGAAATTCGACATGTCCAGGAACATGAGGCGGTCTTTCTGGAAACGGACGAGCAGTTTCGCATTCACCTCGATCGGGCCGTCGCTCTCACGGTATTTTCCGACGACCCACAGCCGGGTCGTTTCGGTCGCGGCGGGATCGACGAGGGTGCAGAGCACGTCCGAGGGCAGCTCCTCGATCGTGCCGATCGCTTCGCGCTCGAACATGAGATCGAGCGGCGCCATCGGCACGGGCGCGCGCGGCGCCATTCCAAGCTTGATATACAGACGGTCTTCGCCGTTCTCGAAGGCGTAGCCCTGCCGGAACGTCCAGAGTTCGGGCGCCCGAAACAGGAACTCGGTCTTGCCGGTGTCGACAAGCTTCTGCAGGAGGGGTTTCACCTCGCCGAGCAGTGACGCGTCTTCGGTGGCTGCGCGGATCAGGTCTTTGAAGGCTTCGAGGACGTCACCCTGGATGATCGCGACGCGGCCGGCACGGAGCAACAGGGCGGGAGACGGCTTGCCCTTCTCGAGCGCCGCCTGCAGTTCGTCCTGCACCGCGGCCGCCAGGCCCTCGTCGTCGCGGGCGAGGATGTCGGGGTTCAGATCTGCGGCTTTTTCCAGGGCATCGATCGCCGGGCCGTTCTCCTTGCGCGACCAGTGGGCCATGGCGAGATCGAACAAGGCTTCGGGCTTGTTGCCGGCAGCGGCCTCCTTCGCCTTGGCGAGCTCCTTGTCGCCGGCCCGGGGCCGGATCTTGCGCACGGGCTCGACGTAGGGCCTGGGCTTCGATTCGCGAATCTCGAAATGTCCGACTTCGGGCCCCCAGTGCCAGTTCGTGTAGACCTCCTCACGCGGGAAGAGGCGCCCCGTCAGCCGGCGGTTGTCCGATTTGCGCTTCTCGTTCGCCTCGCGCTCGAGCCGCTCGCGGCATTTTTTCACCCAGAAGACCGACAGCAGATCTTTCTCGTCGAGGGCCCGCATCGACTCGAACACGGCCTGCGCCTCTTCGTACCGGCGCCGGTTGAAGAGATCCTGGCCGGCCGAGAACAGGCGCGACATTTTCACGCTCAGCGGCGTGCGCGAATAATACGTCAGGTCGGGCGAGTCGGAGGTCATCGGCACGGTCTCGACCGCCGCCACGCCCCCCGTGAGAGCCAATCCCAGGGCGGAACAGATCAGGAAGCGTCTGGATGGGAAGTTCATAGGCTCAGTTCATTCACCTTCGTCCTGCGGTGCCATACCACCGAGAATATTTCGCATATCGGGGCTCTCGATGAGATTCTTCATCTTGTCGTTGTTCATCAGGAAATCGTAGTCGCCGCGCTGAATCGCCTCCATGATCTCGGGGTCCTGGAGGACGTTCTGCATCGCCTCGTTCTGGCCAAGGTTGGAGATGTTGTCCATGAACGAGCCGTCCATCAGCATCGACTGGACCTGGCTGTCGACCGTCTTCTGCTGCTGGCGCAGATCGTCGGAAGCCGGGCCTGCAGCCCCATCCTGCGCGGGCGGGGCCTTTTCCGGGGGAACGCCCTCACGGATCGCCGGGCCTCCGGGCTTCACGTGACCGGCGGTTGCCGGGGTCAGTCGGGATTTCGGCGAAGTCCGGGGCTGTCCGTTCTCTGCCGCCGGCTCGTCGCCCATCGTCAGGGTGAGAACCTTGTCGGCCGGAATTTTCACCTCGCCGAGGGCTTCCGTCTTCAGGAGATAGACGCCGTTCTTGAACTCGACCAGTTCGCCGCGGAGGGTCGACGCGTCCTTGAGCGTCATCGTCACCCTCGGCTCGGCGGCTGTTGCTGATACGACTGAAACGGCAAGGGCGACTGCCAGGGCGATAATCCATCGCATATCGTTCACGTCCTTCCACATCACCTGGAACATCTCGTGCCGCTAGTCTATCCCGCATGGCTCAAGCTCGTCAAATCCCCGGACGCCGGGCGATACCTGACGCACTTGCATATTCGACTTTTATATATCATTAGTTTTGCAACAAGAGAAAACACATGGCACCTAAAACTGGCTCCGAAAGAGCGTTTCCAAGCCTTCTCGGCATTTTCTTTTTCGGCGTATTGACCCTGCCGGACGCGTCTCCTATAATATCCGCAATCCGGCATGACGAATTTTTTTTGAGGGGAGCGAATCATGATCCAGAGAAACGAAATATACAAGTGCTCGCACTGCGGGAACATCGTCGAGGTCGTCCACGGCAGCGGCCCGGTGGTTGTCTGCTGCGGCGAACCCATGGCGAAACTTGTCGAGAACACCGTCGACGCGTCGAAAGAGAAGCACGTTCCGGTCATCGAGCGCCAGAACGGCGGCATTCTCGTGAAGGTCGGCAGCGTCGCCCACCCGATGGAAGAGAAGCATTACATCGAGATGATCCAGCTGATCGTCGACAACAAGGTCTGCACCCAGTTTCTGAAGCCGGGCGACAAGCCCGAGGCTTTCTTCCCCGTTTCGGCCGCCGCCGTGACCGTGCG
This sequence comes from Candidatus Ozemobacteraceae bacterium, assembly GCA_035373905.1. Classification (NCBI taxonomy): domain Bacteria; phylum Candidatus Rifleibacteriota; class Candidatus Ozemibacteria; family Candidatus Ozemibacteraceae; species Candidatus Ozemibacteraceae bacterium. The sequence goes on from DAOSOK010000029.1 coordinate 54,322, forward strand.
CGAATACTGCAACCTGCACGGTCTCTGGAAGAGCGAAGGCTGATCTCACGCGTTCTCCCCGGGCCAACGATAGGGTAACGTCAGCAATCCGGAGGGAGGACGCAGCATGCGCGACGTCATTTAGACAGCCGCGGGGGCGGCTGGCCTTACGGTCTGCCGCCCCCGCCATACGCCTTCGACGAAGCCTGCGTTTTCTTTCCGCGCCACGATCGGGCCGGTCACGCTTCCACTGCAAGGGAAGCAGACCGGCTCGACTTGTCCGTCTCTGAAACCCCTCAGCACGCGCGATCAGTATCTCCGTTTCGGGCGCATGTTCCTGCGGCGCTCCTTCTGCACCGTCTTCGGGGCGGGATCGGGAACCGGGAACGTGAGATGGCCCGACCTGGAGGCGCCCGAAGGATCGGAACCGGTGAGCGAGATCGTCCCGCCGGAAGGCAGGCCGTCGTCACGCAGGATCAGTCCATCCATCTGGAGCAGCATTTTCCATGGGCGGCCCCAGGCGTCAAAACCCTCGACGGTCAGTTTGCCGTCCAGAACGCCGGTCTGGGTCATTGAACCGCGGATCACGACGCCGCTCCGGCCGCGCGCCCTGAACGCGAGGTCGGCATGAATGTGGCCGGCAACGGGCCGGATGCGGCCGTCGAGGCGGGTCTGGAACGCGCCGTATTTTCTATATTCCCAGGCATCGTATGAGCGGTCACGGACGACCGTCTCGTCGGCCCGGGCTTCGAACCTCGGCATGACGGGGAACGCCCCGAGCCCGAGCAACGCGGCGCAACTTTTTCCCGTGGTGAGAACCTGCCCGAGAGCCTCGTTGCTCCGGGGTTCGTCGACAAGGCGCCGGAGAGCGGCGAGGCTTCGGGAAAGTCTCCTGACGACAGCGGCCTGTTCCGTCGTCAGGACGATTCCCTCGGAATTTTGCGGCATCCCCGTTCGGACGGACTCTCCTGGTAATGCGGGAAGGACGGACATCGGGGGCGGCGGCGGGAAGGCTGAGGAGGAGGGGGGCGCCAGCGGCGAGGGCGGCGGGGGAGGCATGACGGCGGTGACCGGCGGCTGGAAACTCTCGGACCCCGGCGCGGATTCGGCTTGAGGCGGGGCCGAGGCGACGCCCGGAAGCGAGGAAACGGCCGGGAGCGCGCCGCTGACGGGCAGAGGCGGCGGGGGAGGCGCGGGCGGCATGGTCTCGTTGCTGAGCAGCGGGGCATCGGGCGTGGGCGGAAGCGCCGGAGCCGGAGGACCTGGCTGGGTCATGGCCGGCGGCATCTGGAACGCCGGCGGCGGTTCCGTGACCGTTTCCGCTGCCAGAGCGGCGGGCAGGAGGAGGGCGCAGGCAACCGCGGCGCGCCACGTCGTGTTTCTCATGCTGATTCCCCTTCACTGTGTGATATTGCGACAGCCGTGTTTCTCAAGCATACCCGGCACTCTCCCGTCTGGCAACAATTTCATCACCCGTTCCCCCCTCAACCGATTCTGGCCGGCGCCTGCCGCACACAGCCGCGCACACTCTCAGAAATTGCCTCTTGAAAATCAAAGTGTCCTGAGGTATACTCAAATTCACCCAAGGGGCTGTAGCTCAGCTGGGAGAGCGCGACATTCGCATTGTCGAGGCCGTCGGTTCGATCCCGATCAGCTCCACTGAAGGACAATCTCAGATTGTCTGCAAAATTCTAAGAAACCCGCTGATAAAGCGGGTTTTTTTGCTTTCATTGAGCCCTGCGGAATGAAAATTACCCGTTCTCCCTGAGCTCGTCGAAGGGCGAGAGGCCGTCGCGCCAATCATGGGGCCGCGTGTATCCAAACGACTCGATCGCGAGGATCTCTTGACACCACGCTGCTATTTGCGTAATATGGAAAATATGAATTCAAAACCTTGCTGCGATCCGAAAAAACTGCGCCGCCCGGTGCAGATTTTGAAAGCTCTCGCCCACCCCGTCCGGCTGTATCTCGTCATGGAACTGGCCCACGGCGAAAAGTGCGTCAACGAACTGACCGGCCAGGCGTGCTGCGACATTTCCACGGTTTCGAGGCACCTCAGCCAGCTGAGGAACGCGGGCATCGTCGACGATGAAAAGCGTGGTCTCCAGGTGTTCTATCGTCTGCGCGCGCCCTGCCTGCTCGATTTCATATCATGCCTCGGCAATGTCCCGCTCGGTCATACCGATCTCACCGACAGCGAGACGGCGGATCTGCTGAACGACGCGTGCAGAATCTCCGCCGCCCGGCAGAATCAGGCCCCGGCGAAGCAGCGGCGCGGTGCGAGCAGTAAACGATGACATCCTGAACGCCATTCCCCGCATGTCAGACATCAACCGAAAAAAAGGAGACTCTATGAAAATTCAGATTTTGGGTACGGGCTGTGCAAAATGCAAGAAGCTGGCTGAAAACGCCGAAACGGCCGCGAAGGAGATGCAGCTTTCTTACGAACTGGTGAAGGTCACCAATCTCCAGGAGATCATGAAATTCGGCGTCATGATGACGCCGGCCCTTGCCGTGGACGGGAAGGTCCTTCTGACCGGCAAGGTGCCCGAAGCGGCAGCGATCAAGCCGCTTCTCGAAAAGATTCAGTAAAGCATCCTCCATCATCTTCAGCCGACGGAGCAACCATGAAATTTTCATCAATAGTGAAGTCTATAGCTTTTGTCGCAGGAACACTGTTTGTCGCACATCTTTTCGATGGGGGGACGTGTTCATGCGGAAGCATGATCACGCCCGCGACGGCGCAGGAAGCCTCTGCCACGGTCGAAACTGCAGCTCCCGCAGCAGCGCCGGTTTCATCCACGATCGATGCGGTGCAGGCGACACCGGCCCCCGCCGGTGCAACCGGCACGGAAATCTCCGCAACGGCCGTTCCGACCCCTGGCCCGAGGCCGAAACTGGTCGATCTCGGAGCGGGGAAGTGCATTCCCTGCAAGAAAATGGCCCCGATCCTCGAAGAGGCGAAGAAGCTGTATGAGGGGAAGGCCGATATCGAATTCATCGATGTCTGGGAGAACAGATCGGCCGGCGAGCCATACGGCATCCGCATGATTCCGACACAGATCTTCTTCGACGCAACGGGCAAGGAAGTCTTTCGGCATGAAGGCTTCTTCCCGATGGAAGACATCCAGAAACAATTCGAAAGCATGGGTGTGACACTGCAATAAGGAATGACGATCGGCACGAGCATCGCACGCCTCGGGACCCATGCAGGGCTCCGGTCGAACGATGAATACCACTTCGTATAAACGAGGATAACATGGGAAAGAGTGTTCCACAGATAGATCCGGAAGCCATCAGGGAGCGCGTGAGAAACGGGTATGCGGCGATTGCCGTGGGAACCACGTCCTCCTGCTGCGGCTCGGGCGCGGCAGGCAGCACGAGTTGCTGCGGCGCGGCCGCCCCGGAAAAACTGGCGCGCGATCTGGGTTACGACGAGGCCGAACTGGCGGTTCTTCCGGAAGGAGCCAACATGGGCCTGTCCTGCGGGAATCCTGCCGCGATCGCAGCGCTGAATCCCGGCGAAACCGTTCTCGACCTCGGGAGCGGCGGGGGGTTCGACGTGTTCGTCGCGGGGCGCAGAGTCGGAGCGACCGGCCGCGTCATCGGCATCGACATGACCCCCGAGATGCTCGCAAAAGCACGGAAGAATATCGCTTCTTATACAAAAAATACCGGTTTCGCCAACGTCGAGTTCCGTCTCGGCGAAATCGAGCACCTGCCCGTGGCGGATGCATCGGTCGACGTCGTGATCTCCAACTGCGTTTTGAATCTTTCGCCCGACAAACCGCAGGTCTGGCGCGATATCGCCCGCGTCCTCAAGCCGGGCGGGCGGGCCGCCATATCCGACATCGCCCTGGTCCAGGCGTTGCCCGAAGCACTGAAACACTCCATCGCCGCTCTTGTCGGTTGTATTGCCGGCGCCATTGAAATTCGCGAAACAGAACGGCTGATTCGCGAGGCGGGCCTCGAGACCGTCGAAGTCATTCAGAAACCCCAGGCAATCGCGGCAATGACGAGCGGCAACGATCCGATGTTCAAGGAGGTCCTTGCCGCCCTTCCAGCCGGAAAGGCACTCACGGATTTCGTAACCAGCATTGTCATTACAGCGCGAAAACCTGGCTGACCCTCAGAACGGAAAGCCAACGATGGCGCGATACACCAGATCGCTGACGTGATCCTGCAACAAGCCTGACGCGTCCGATCTCGAGCTTCCAGGAACCAGGGGGGATCTTGGCGCTGATGAAATCTGACATTTCCGGGAGGAAGGCATGGTGCATCTGACCGGAAAATCCGTCTATCAATCGCTGCTGGATCGGATCAACGCCTTTCCAGCGGGAGCGCCTCCTTCCGAACTGGTGGAAAAAATCCTGGCCGTCCTGTTCACCCCCGATGAAGCGGCGTTGGTTGCCCGTCTGCCGATTCGAAGTTTCCGGGCATCCAAAGCGGCTGCCCTCTGGGGGATGGACGTGGCAAAAGCCAGGGACATCTGCAGAAAACTCGCCGACAAAGGTCTGCTGGTCGATGTGGAACGTGATGGGAAGGCCGAATACACGCTTCCTCCGCCGATGGCCGGCTTTTTCGAGTTCGCCTTGATGCGGGTCCGGCCCGATATCGATCAGAAGGCCTTGAGCGAGCTTTTCTACCAGTATCTCAACGTCGAGGAAGACTTCATCAAGGATCTCTTTTCATTCGAAACCCAACTGGGAAGGGCCTACGTCAACGAGGAAGCCCTTTCCACCGGGCCTTCCCTTCAGGTCCTGGACTTCGACCGGGTGTCGTTTCTCGTCCAGGAGGCTTCTGCGGCTGCCGTCGGTATCTGCTACTGTCGCCACAAGATGTCCCATGTCGGGCGGGCCTGCACGAATCGCCAGGACAACTGCATCACGCTCAACTCCGCCGCCAGGTCCCTCATCAAGCACGGCATTGCGAGGGAGATCAGCAAGGCCGAAGCTATGGAGATCTTCCGGGACGCCAGGTCGTCTCGTCTCGTCCAATTCGGGGAAAATGTCAGGGAAGGGGTCAACTTCATCTGCAACTGCTGCAAATGCTGTTGCGAAGGAATGATTGCCGCTCGCCGCTTCGGCTGGCTTCATCCGGTTCATGCAACCGCCTTCCAGCCGGAGGAAGTCTCAGGAATGTGCCGCAACTGCGGGAAATGCCTTTCCTCTTGTCCGGTCGATGCCATTTCACGGGCGCACCCACCCGATGCCCCCCAGCCGGGCCAGGGGCGAAACCTGCACATCGACCTCGACGTCTGTCTCGGCTGTGGGGTGTGTGTCGCCCACTGTCCCGCGCGGGCGCTCCAGCTCCGGCCCAGGAAAGACAGGATCCTGACCCCGGTCAACACGACCCACCGCGTGGTTCTGCAAGCCATCGAAAAGGGAACCCTGCAAAACCTGATCTTCGATTGCCAGGCCCTTGCGAGCCACCGGGCGATGGCGGCCATCCTCGGGGTCATTTTGCGATTGCCTCCCGTGAAGCAGATCATGGCCAGCAAGCAGATGAAATCGGTGTTTCTCGATTGGCTTCTGGGGAAATTTCCCGCCTTCAAGGCACAGGCCGGATCGCCGCATCCGGTCGAACCCCATGCCACGGGCGGCTGTTCTGCCGATGGGCAGAATCAGAATTCGGCACCAAGGAAACAGTCATGAACGAGTTCTTTCAGACCTATGGTCTCCTCATCGACGGGATTCTCCATCTTTCTCCGAAGGAAGCCTTCGAGCTGGTGTCGAAGGGGGCCACGATCGTGGATGTTCGCGAAGAACGGGAGATGAACGGGAAGCAATTCGCCATCGGGAACGTGATAGCCATTCCCTTCAGCGCGCTTCCGACTGAATATCACACACTATCGAAAGAAGCGCCGCTGATCATTGCCGATTCCGTCGGTCTGAAGAGCAAAAAAGCCGTTCTTTTCCTCCTGAGCCAGGGATACACGAAAATCGCCAATCTCAACGGGGGAATCATTGATTGGGAGACGGCTGGGCTACCGACCGACGTCAACGATGACGAGGTGCTGATCGGCCAGTGCTCCTGCCAACTCCGACCGAAAAAAGCATGGCGTCCCAGGAACCCCTGACGACGCCGGCCAGCGAATACGACTGCAGTGGAGAAATGCGAGTGATTTGTAAGAAGGCAACTCCATGGATGACGGAACCCGAGGTGGCGGAACTCCTTGCCGGCATCAATGATTTCCTTGCCGGGCACGTCCGTTGAATCATCTCGATTTCATCGTAAAAATCTGGAAACCCAACAAGAAAAGGGGGATGACCGATGAGTGACGTTCTAGAAATCACCTACGACAAATTCATCTTTCGCGTGAAGACCGACTGCCTCTATACGAGAGAGGGCTTCTGGGCGCACGTGGAGAATCAGACAGCCACGGTTGGAGTGACGGACTTCCAGCAGAAGATCATGGGCGACGTTGCCTATCTGGGCACCGTCGACCCGGGAACGGAAGTCCGCCAGGGACAGGCGTTCGGCCAGATCGAGACCATCAAGGCGACTGCAGATATCCTCTCGCCCGTTTCGGGCAAAGTGGCGGAGGTGAACCCGCAGATGCAGGAAAGCCCATTCCTTATCAACCAGGACCCGCACGGGGCCGGCTGGATTTACCGCATCGATCTGACGAATCTTGCGGAAGACATGAAGGGGCTGATCACTGCTGAAGCGTATTGCGAGTTCATGAAGGACAGACTCGAGAAAGAGGCGCGCAAATAGCATGGATACCTCAAGGAAGGTTGTTGTTCTGCCCTGCAGCGGCATCGGCAAAGCTTACGGAGCCTTGTCCCGGGAGATCGCCTACGAACTGGCGGAGCGCGTCCGACCGGACAAAACGGCGATGACCTGCCTGCCGCTCCTGGTGATCAGCGATTCTGACGCCCTGAAGCTCGTCAGGGAGAATCCCGTCATAACGATCGACGGCTGTCCGCTGGAATGCGCCCGGAAAAGCCTCGAGGCCGTGGGCGCAAAGCCGGCGCATGCCTGCCAGTCATTCAAATTTTATGTGGCCCACAAAGAGCTCAAGCCGGAAGGCGTGGCCCAGCTGAATGAAGCTGGCCGCAAGCTGGCGGGACTTGCCGCCGACGAACTGGCTGCAACGGTGGACAGGCTGATCGCCGGGGAGGATGCGTGATGGAGACGCGTGTGAAAATCGGAATCGTTTCATGCAGCGGTGAGGAGCGGCCCGAAGGAACGGTCTGCCGCATGGCCTGTCGGAGACTGCTGGAGCAGGCGACCGACAAAACCGTCACGATCTGCCTGCCCCTGTTCATCGCAGGCGGAAGAGAGGAACGGACCTTCGCCACGAAATACCCCACGATCACGGTGGACGGCTGCGAGAAACGCTGCGCCGCACGAGCCACGGAAACCCTGTCGGCAAAACCTCGCATGACGCTGCTCATCCCGGAGATTCTTCAAAAACACGGTCTCGCGGTTCCGAAGAAACGTCGGAACTACGGACCGGATGAGGAACCCGCGATTCAGGCGGTCATCGAGGAGCTTGCCGGGGCCGTCGAAACGGTGCTGGCGAACATCTGAATTTCGGACACCTCACGGCAGGGGAAAGTATTATATGGCTATATATACGAACAAAGTGGAATGGCGTGGGAATCACCTGGGGTACACCTGGTGCCAAAACGGTGTGGAGATGGAGTTTTCCGCGCCGCCAGACCTTCACGGTTTGCCGAATGTGATGACCCCCGAGGATGCGTTCATCGCGTCATCGAACACGTGCTACTTCATGATGGTCCTCTGGGCCGCCGAACGGTTCAAACTGGCTCTGGTGAGCCTGGAGTGCCATGCCGAAGGCGAGGTCGAGGAGTTCCTCGACCGCACGTCGTGGTTCAAAAAGGTCACCCTGCGCCCCAGGATCGTCGTCAACGGTCAGTCCCGGGCATACATCCAGCGGGCTCTCGATATGGCCCTGAAATACTCCACCATCAACCAGTCGCTCAAGTCACAGATCGTCATCGAACCGGAGATCATCATCCAGGGCGGCGAAAAAACGAGTGGATGATCAGACATATTCAATAAATAAGGTTATATAGAATACGTCGTCGTCGAACGACGATACTTGAAAATGAAAGGATCATTTCATGGGAACGTTACTTGGCATGCTCAAAGGAACACCGCTGACCCCGGACGTGAAGAAGCGGATCGCCGAAGCCGAAAAAGCGCTGGCGAACGTCAAAGCCCTGGAATCGAAGACCGAGTCGCTCATGAAGAAAGGTAAGGCTCTCGAAGCGGAGAACAAGCGGCTCCAGGCTGAGATTCGGAAACTGAAAACCGAAGGCACCAACGATCGACAGCGTTTGTGCAGGCTCGAAAAAACGCAGGAACACATTCTGCAGCTCATTGCCCGCAATCCGCTGATCACGAGGAAAAAAATTTCCAGCGCCATCAAGCAGAGCATGGATTCGACGACCGCACATCTTTCCGATCTTTTTCTCCTGGGTCTCATTCATAAATCCGTGCATGTCAGGCACATGTTCCAGGCGGCCCTCCCGGACGAGTTTTCCATCACTCCCGAAGGGATGGAGTATCTGGAAGCCCGCAATCTGCTCGATTAGATGAAATATCGCATACTCTATCTTTGCACGGGAAATTCATGCCGGAGCCAGATGGCCGAAGGCTGGACCCGGCCCCTCTGGCCCGACCTTTTCGACGTTCAATCGGCCGGTGTCACGGCGAATGGGCTGGACGAAGATGCCGTGAAGGTCATGGCCGAGAAGGGAGTCGACATTTCCAGGCACCAGTCGAAAACGCTCGATACTCTGCCCTGTCTCACCTATGATTTCGTCATCACCGTCTGCAGCCATGCCGACGAGACTTGTCCGGTCTTTCCCGGCCGGACGCGAAGGCTTCATCATGGCTTCGATGACCCGCCGCGACTCGCCCTGGCGGCAAAAACCCCCGAAGAGGCTTTGTCTCATTACCGGCGAGTGCGCGATGAAATAGGCGCATTCGTTACCCAGCTGCCGCAATTTCTTCACCTCCAGGAGGCCACACATGAGTGACGGTATTTCCCAGAAGTTGTCCTTTCTTGACCGGTATCTGACGCTCTGGATCTTTCTCGCCATGGGCATCGGCGTGGGGATCGGCTATGTCGCGCCGGCCGCCACCGAGGCGTTCAATGTGACGTTTTCCGTCGGCACGACGAACATACCAATTGCTATAGGCCTCATCCTGATGATGTATCCGCCCCTCGCGAAAGTGAAATACGAAGAACTGGGCGACGCATTCAAAGACTGGAAGGTGCTGGTTCTGTCCCTGGTCCAGAACTGGATCATCGGGCCGGTCCTGATGTTCCTGCTGGCGATCACATTCCTTCGCGACAATTCCCAATACATGGTCGGCCTCATCATGATCGGCCTGGCGCGATGCATCGCCATGGTCATCGTCTGGAACGATCTCGCGGAAGGCGATACCGAATACTGCGCCGGCCTGGTGGCGTTCAACAGCATCTTCCAGGTGCTGTTTTTCAGCGTGTATGCCTGGTTTTTCATCACGATCCTGCCGCCCTATTTCGGGCTGCACGGCGTTGCTGTCGACATCAGCATCGGCCAGATCGCCGAAAGCGTCTTCATTTACCTGGGCATCCCGTTCATCGCCGGCGTGATGACGCGGTTCCTGCTCATCAAGGCCAAAAGCAAGGAGTGGTATCACGCCGAGTTCATTCCCCGCATCAGCCCGATCACGCTGATCGCCCTTCTCTTCACGATCGTCGTGATGTTCAGCCTCAAGGGGCAGCTCATCGTCAGCATCCCGACGGACGTGTTGCGCATCGCCGTTCCGCTGTTGATCTACTTCGTCGTGATGTTCCTCGTCAGTTTCTTCATGGGCACGAAGCTGGGCGCCGGCTACAAGAAAACCTCGACCCTTTCCTTCACGGCGGCGAGCAACAACTTCGAGCTGGCCATCGCCGTCGCGGTTGCCGTCTTCGGCATCAAGCACGGCGCCGCCTTTGCGGCCGTCATCGGGCCTCTCGTCGAGGTGCCGGTCCTGATCGGCCTCGTGAATGTCGCCCTGTTCTTCCGGAAGAGGTTTTTCATCCAAAAGGCATGCAGCGATTGACCCTGGCTGGCATGCCGAAAACCACAGGCATGGGCCAACGGAAGAATAGTTGACGGTATAACATCACCTGGAATCGACGGTGGCAACCACAGGTTCCCGGTGATGTCTTTTTCTCGGGCTCACACGAAACACGACAATCACGTGCCTGCTCGATACCGTTCGTACGGAGGCTGTCGAAGCGCGAGTGCTCTCGTCCTTCGGCAGCCTCAGGGCGAACGGCTGGTTTTCATTCCGCAGGATTCATGAACCGAAGAAAGCACCGAACGTCATTCCCACGATGGTGGCCATGATGATGACGAGGCTGACGAAGACCACGGTTTTTTTCGGGCCCATGATCTGATTGATGACCAGCATATTGGGCAGGGAAAGCGCAGGCCCGGCGAGCAGCAGGGCAAGTGCGGGGCCCTTTCCCATGCCGCTGCCGATCAGGCCCTGCACGATGGGCACTTCGGTAAGGGTGGCGAAATACATGAACGCGCCGAACACGGATGCGAAGAGGTTTGCAAAGAGGGAATTGCCGCCGACCATCGATTTGACCCATTCGCTGGGAATCAAGCCTTCGTGACCGACTCGCCCGAGCAGCAGACCGGCGACGACCACGCCGCCGAGGAGCAGCGGGAGAATCATCCTGGCATTTTCCCAGCTGGCTCCGAACCAGTCCTTCGACTCGTCTTCAGATGTGGAGGTCACGGCACTCAATGCGACCGTCACGGCCACAAACGGCACCAGGGGATTCGCAGGAGCGGCCAGATAGGCAATCACGCCCGCCCCGGCGGTGACGCCGACGCGCCACCAGGCCATCTTCAGGATCGTCCCGAGAATGACGAGCAGGGCGATGGCAAACGCGGCCGTGACCGCCCATTTGTTGCTCCAGATGCTTTTCCACGGGCTGTCCGGGATCGTGCGGCCGGTGACGTCGGCCAGAGGAACGGTTTGAATCGTGGCGGGCGCCCAGTCGCGCCCCTGGGCGGAAGCGATCTTCACCTTGATGTCGGCGAACCCCTCGATCTCTTCCTGGACGTCGCCGCTGATGACCGCCCCGTCGCGAAGCGTCAATTCGACGCTTTGCGGCTTGCCCCAGTTGGCGAAGACCAGGACGCCGATCATGGCGCCGAAAAAGACGATGTTGTGCCACAGGGGGCGAACGTTTTCGGGCTCGGGCATCTGTGCGGCGGCAAGCGCCTTCGCATCTTCTTCTTCCCGGAAGATGAGATGCATCAGCAGACCGATGATCACGCTGAACGCGATCGCCCCGATCGCGCGGGCGATCCCGATGTCCAGGCCGAGAATGCGGGCGCTCATGACGATTGCCAGGATGTTGATTCCAGGGCCGGAATACAGGAACGCGCACGCCGGGCCAAGCCCCGCGCCCATCTTGTAGATGCCGTTGAACAGCGGCAGAACCGTGCAGGAGCACACAGCCAGAATGGAACCCGATACCGACGCCACGCCGTATGCCAGGATCTTATTTGCGTTCGGCCCCAGATATTTCATGACGGAGTCCTGGCTGATGAAGATGGTGATCGCCCCGGCGATGAAGAACGCCGGAACCAGGCACAGCAGGACATGCTCGCGGGCATACCATTTCACCAGATATAATGCTTCCATGATCGCGTTGTCGAAACGCGGGGTGCCGACAGGCAGAAAATAACAGCCCAGAAACACGGCAACCATTGCCAGAAGCGTTTTCCATTCATCTTTCCAGTTCATGACTCATTCCTCGATTCAAGGATTGTTTCTGCACGCACGGTTTCAAGAACGCAAAAAATACACACCGACCCCGATGATCAATACACCGGCGATCTTTTTGATGCCCCTTACGGCCCGATTCATGTGATGCGAGTCGGCCAGCGTCTGGACGGTACCGACCGAGATGCCCGCAATCAGGATCAGCACGGAGTGACCGAGGCCGTAGAGGAACAGAAGTGTTCCGGCTTTCGGAACCCCGATCTCGGGCACGAGGCTTGCCAGCAGCATGAGTACCGGCCCTGAGCACGGCATCGACACGAGGCCGAAGAGGAAGCCCAATATAGTCACACCTACAATTCCACCCCACCGGCCGACCGGCAGGTTTCCCACGCCGGGGAGATGAAAGTCGAACAGGAGATGCGCCCCCAGGAAAAAGCAGATGACGGCGATCACGTATTTCCACTGGGGACCGCTGAGATAGGGTGCGATCGCCGCCGAAACGGAGAAGAGCACGGCCAATTCGAGAGCGAAACCGAACACGAAAAAGAAACTGAACATGCTCGCCCGCTTCCAGGCGTTCTCGCCTTCGGCATATCCGCCCACGACCCCGATGATCAAGGGAACCGTGGCCAGAACGCAGGGGTTGAGGGCCGTCAGCACCCCGCCGCCGAACGCCGCCGCCGGGGCAAGCCAGCTCGAACTGGCAATGACATCAGCAAGTTGTGATTCAATAGCGCCAAAATCCATCGTCTTGCCTCCTTACTTCTGCAGCAGCTTTTTCATTTCTTCGACCGTCGGAATTTTCCCGGCGACTTTGACCGCCCCGTCCACAGCCATGGCCGGCGTCATCATGACTCCGAAATTCACAATGTCGTTGGGTTCTGTCACCTTGACAATTTCGTATGTCAGGTTCAGTTCATCTGCAGCCTGCATGGCGATCGCCGTAAGCTTGTGGCACTTTGCACATCCCATTCCCAAAATCTGAATCTTCATACGATCCCTCTTTCTTTCATAACGATTTTTTATGATTTTCGAACGCCTTGTCGGCGCAATCGAAGAAATCAAGGATGCAAGGCGTTTTCAGCGTATAAAAGACTTTCAGCCCTTCTTTTCTGAGGCTGACCAGGCCGACGTTTTTCATCACGGTGAGATGCTTGCTCATGATGGGCTGTTTGCAGCCGAACAGGTCGACCAGCTCGCACACACAGGTCGGACCATGCTCTTTGAGATAGTCGAGCACCCGCAGTCTCAGGGGATGCGCCAGCGCACCCGCGATATCAGCACGTCTGTCAAATTTCTTCAGGTCTTCATCCATGTATTCCAATATACCCATATTGGAATATAGTGTCAAGAACATTCGCGCACCCGCGCATGTGATGCGAAGTTCTATTGATTCCTGCAGAATGAAAGCCACCCGTTCGCCCTGAGCCTGTCGAAGGGCGAAATGAGGAATCATCTGCAAGTGGCTGTTCGTGCTTCGACAAGCTCAGCACGAACGGAGACACGAAGCTGGTTTTTGATATGCAGGACTCAATAACGTCCCTGCCGACACCCTTTTGCGGGGAAGCGCCATGGCGCAACTGCCGCTGCTGAGCTTCGGCATCACCGCCGCCCTTGCGTTCGTAGCAGTGGGTATCGTCGGGATTCACCCCGATTAGCGACCGGATCCCTCCGGGGTTTCCGCCATCATTCGTTCCGCAAATCGCGACGCCCGCTCAGGGTCCGTCTGCAGCAAGCCCTGGTGAGCCTCACGAGCGACGGCCGGGCGTTTCGCCCTGAGAGCGGATGTTCCAAAAGCCCACCAGACGTCGGCATTCCCAGTGTCCATCGCGAGGGCCCGCCGGTAGGCGCCGAACGCCTCGTCAAATTTTCCGCGTTCGGTCTGGATGTCGCCGAGCACGACGTAGGGCAGTGGGTCGTCGGTGAGATACTTCATCGCCTTGACGAGCGCGCCGGAAGCGAGATCGCTCCGTCCGAGCGCTTGGTGACTCTTCGCCAGAATGCAGCAGGAACGGCCGATATCGGGATCGACGATCTCCTGGAGGAGCGCCATCGAAATCCCGATGTCAAGCATCTCGACGGCTTTCGCGTGGGCGCCTGTCCGGGCATACAGTTCCCCGAGTTCGAGATACGCCACCACGGTTGCGGAACAGGCCTCCACCGACTTCCGATATTCGGCGATCGCCGCCTCGTCCTTCCCCTTCTCTTTCAGGGCCCTGGCCTTCTGCAGATGTTTCTGGGAAACCTCCAGCGCCCGCTGCTGGTCTTTTCCCGAATCTCTGGCGTCTCCCCTCCCCTGCGCACGGGCGGAGTCAACCGACAGCATCACCGACGAACACAGAAAGAGCATCATCACGCCCCGAAACAAACCCGTTCGCATCGCATTCTCCTGACCAGTCTCAACGTTTCCCCGGCGAACATCACATATTCCATTGTGCCATCACCAGCAAACTTTTTCCAGCAGGTCTCCGGAGTTGTCGCGCTCGTTCCTGCGGCGTCGTATTTATATTTATATATTTATTATAAAACACGGGCTTATCCTCGTTGCATGCGGTTTCACATCGGTGCGATTTCGGAGTTTTTTACAATTCCGGAGCAGCAATTCTCACTATGCGTTCTAGAGCGAGTTTGCGCTTGACACCGGATCGAT
>DAOSOK010000030.1 GCA_035373905.1 Candidatus Ozemobacteraceae bacterium
CTTCGGCGGAAGGCGAGTGACGGGTATTGCCCCCCGCCTGCAATGCTGCGAAGTGCCGTCGTTCACCGCAGGCAGCCGCGTCGACCGTTTCAACCGGAAATTTTCCGTCCCAGTAACGAAGAGCGTTTTTATACAGTCCATGCTGTCTGGTATACGCCTGCCGGGAAAGGCCACTCTTGCGCCAGGCGGATACATGGGATTGCCAATATCGCCGGAGTTCATCGTTTTGCGAGTTAACCGCTTTCATGATCATCACCTCGAAACTGAAGATGACGATCATGATGACACCCGCCAACCCTCAACAAAAGATGGGGTTAATTATCCGCTTACGTTGCACATGATCAATTATGACGCGGCGAAGAACAATCAGGAAAAACCCGTGTTACTGGCCCGGCGAGCGCTGGAATTCACCGCTTCGCGACCTCCCGGAACCGAGGATTACGTGCAATATCTGGCACGCGTTCTCGACGATCAGGACGCCGAGTTCAGCCTGACGGAAGGGATTCTGGTGCGCAACGTCATCCGCTGATGTCCAGCCGTTCCCGGTGAACGAGCTGCGCGTGGGTGGCCGATGTGCTTCCCCGTCGCAACGACCGAACGTTCGCTTCTGCTTGTTTCGGCGGCTGTGCGTTATTTCGAGATGCGGATGTTGTCGATATACGACTGGTAGGGGCTCCCGTGACCGCCGACCTCGATATGATCCAGCGTCACGGTGATCGGCTGGCCGGTCCAGGGATTGGTCGCAGAAAATGATTTCGGCTTGATGGAAAGCCGGTCGCCGACTTTTACCCCATCGACATAGATGTCGCCGGTCAGATCATCGAAATTCAGATCGACCTTGATGTGAGCGAACTGGTCGAACTTCCACAACCCGATCTGGCTGGAACCTCCTCGAGCACCCTGGTCACTGCAGAAATTGAGATGCAGATCGTTGTGATTGAAACTGAGGCGGTTGTAGCCCATACTGCGATCGGTGCCGAGCTTGAAACAGGGACCGATATAGGTGTCACCGCTGCCGCTCCCCGAATCGGGGCGGGTGATCTTGATGTCGAACTCATAGACGAGCCGGTTGCTGATGCTGATCGGAAGATCCTGGTACTTGTTCCGGGAAATTTTGTAACACCCGGGAGGAGAGGATGAGGTGGTGCGGACGATCTCGCCTGCGTCGGTTTCCCGGGGTGTGAACCCGGGAATGGCGGCATTCCCGGCGGGGGGGGCGTCGAAGGTTTCCTCGTAGATCGTGGTCAGAGGGGGCGGCGGTGGAGGGGTGAGCGTTTCGGGCCCCTGTGGCAAAGTCGTCCCCAGAGAGGGTTCATCGAGAATACCCGGATCGGTCGGCCCATCGAGCACGGCAATCATGTCCTTGGCCGAGGTCATGGGTTTGATGAGAGCGGCCTTGGCCGCCGCTGCCGGCGCATTCTTCCGGCGAGTGGCCAGGAGGTCGTCGATGAACCCTCCCATGGGAGAGGTTCCGGTGTTGAGAGTTTGCGCCGAGGTCGCGGTAAACACCAACGGAAAGATCCTTCCCGCCGCGTCAAGAATGGAGGTTTCGTACCGCAATCGCCAGAAGAATAAGCGTTTGGCGCGCTGAAACCGGATCTGGGCATAGACGTCCATTTCGGAGGGACGGCCGGGGGTATCGAGGACATACAGTTCATACTCGCCCCCGAAATCGGAAAAGCCCGTTTCATAATACGGGGCCTTGCTGAAGAAACGGTCTTTCCATCGCTTCGTCTGAATTCGAGCCTGTACTTTTGCCAGTAACGAGTCGGCGATGAACTGGGCGCGGGAAAACTCGTCCAGATGGGCAATCTGGTTCGAATACCCCTGACTCATCGAATGGACGAAGGTCACGAAAAGGGCTACCGCCAGGATGGCAAGGATGATCAAGGGAAGGAGGAACCCCCGCCTTTCGTAAGCTCGAGTCATGGCTGGCCTCCTTGGGGATGTCTGGCGATGAGCTCGGGAACCTTTTTTCCATTGGGCAGGATTTCCAGAGTCATTCTCTGGAGGATGTCCTTGAGGTTTGGAAACACCTCCACATAGCGCTCAGGGCGCTGTCGCAACAGTTCCTCCCGTTGGAAAAATTTCATGAGATGGGGATTCTTCCCGGCGACACGGTCACCTTCCCGCTTCAGAAACGAGGCGAAGGAGGTCGCTGCGCCCGGCCTCAGCTTCAACAGCAGGCGGTATGCCTCCAGGCGTTTGCCCGCAGCGATCTCCCGTTCCCGATCGGTTATGAAGCGCTCCATGCCGGCTTGGAGAAGCCATTCATAGGCATCTCCGGCTTCCTTTACCCAATCGGCGATCTGCGGTCCGAGAGTGGCGTACGTTTTCAGTCCCTGGCGGTAAGATCCCACCGGAAGCTTCCCGAGCCGGTTGGGATCCGTTTCCCGGGCCACATGGTCCCAGGAATCCCTGCACTCAGCCAGGACGTTATACAGCAGGCTCGCCCCATCCTCGGTTCTGGCGGCGATCCGCATCTGCAGGGGAATCAACCGGCCATCGGGAGTGGCGAGCAGGGTGCGTCGTTGCTTGCCGAGCTCGGTGATCTCCGCCGTGATCGTTCCGATAGCCTGGTCAAGTTGCGACATCAGCACGGCAATCCGACCCGCATGATAGGCCAATTCGCGATCGCACTCGTTGGCGGCTGCTGCCTGATCGAGCGTGAGCCCCTCATCGGCCGGGAAGAGGTTCTTGCGGATGAGCTTCAGAAGCGTGTCCTGGTCGATAAACAGACCTTCGGGGATGACCCCGGCGCTGGGACTGAACACCTGCGCCGCCAGATGATAATCGTGCAGCTTTCCCGCCTTGTCGCCCCAGTTGATCCGGATGACCGTCTCGCACAGATGGCTTTCGGGAAGCCCGGCGGACGGCGGTTCCTGGCGCTGCGCCTCGAGCTTGATCCGGAATGGCTTCAATTCACTATACAGCGCTCCATCGGCCGGAGTGACCGTGGGGCCGTCACGGGAATCGATGGTTCCCAAAGGCGGCTTCCGGTCGATTCCCCAGCGGAAATACCAGGAGCCGCCGTCGACGACCTCGCCCTGATCCGTCAGTTCAGGGTATTCGTGCAGCATCTCCAGAAAGGCTGGGTTCAGACGCACCTCTTCGCCCAGATCGGCGCGGACCTTCGTGCCCAGATGGATGGCGGCAAAGAGGTCGGAGGAGTAGCTCAAACGCTGATTGCTCGAGCCCAACAGACGGAACACGGTCAGCAAAACGAGCGACAGGATGCCGACGGAAACCACGACCTCGGTCAGGGTGAACCCGTTCTTGTACTTACTCATAGGCTGCCCCGACGTTCTTGAGGGGAACTTCGATCAGGGCGCTGAGTTCCTTCCCCCCGGAATCCACGAGGGTCAGATGCGCCTGGATCAATCCCGGGGTGATGGTCGTGAAGACCAGCCGGCGGATGCCACCGAACAATCGTCGTTTGCGGCCGGGGTTATAGCTCGAATTATAGGTATCGGTATACATGACCAGGGAATATGTTGTTCCGGAACGGCTGGATGGTTTTTCCGGCTCGGCTTCCAGATACAGAATGCTGGTATAGTTGGCGAGGTCGCGAATGACCAGGGGGCCCAGCGATGATCCGGGAACGGGCTTGAGCACCTCGGTTCCGTCAAGCAGGGTTTCGGTCAGAATATCGGCTGCCCGGCGAAGATCCATGTGCATGGAAAGGTTGCCGGCAACGGCGGTCGAAGAGGAAGAGGTGTTCCGGAAATTCATGAAGCCGATTCCGACGGCCAATGCCAGGATTCCGGAAACGATCATCACCTCCAGGAGCGTGAATGCTCTTCGCTGCACTACGTGGGGGCCTCCATCCCGTCGCGTGATTAAAAGGTCTGCAAGGCTGATCCGTCGTTATCCTGGAATTCGTTGAGGAACTCTGGCAGCTTCCCGCCCGCCGGGATGACCTGGACCTCGGAGGATTTCTCGATCACCCCGGTTTCCTGGTCCTGGAGCGGGGTGATCTTGCCGTCCTTTTCGACCTCGAGCCGACCCTCGAACATTTTGACGACCGATGTCCCATCGGACTGGACCCCGACCAGGAAACGGGTTCCGCGGATACCCAGAACGGCGCCGGGCAGGACGATCTTGAATTCACCATTCATCTTGCGAAATTCGAACATGGTCTTGCCGCGAAACATCGTGATCTTCTGGCCTCCCAGCTGAACCCTGGCCTGAGGGGCGAGGGCGAACTTGTGCCCTTCCTTGAGATCCTTGATGGAAGCCGGCTTGCCGCCCTTGTTCTCGAGAATGTCACCATCATGAAGAGGATATTCGGGGGGCAAGGGCAGTTCGGAAATCTTGCTAGAGCGCTCGAGGCTGACGATGGTCTTTTCCATCGCACTCACCTGGTAGCGCGACTCCCCTTTGCCGACCGAAGGCGCGGCAGAGGATGATTTCCCACTCTTGCCGCATCCGACGAACAGGAGATTCAGAAGAACGAGGGCCACGGCGACGAACACCGTCGTCCCAAGATTCTTTTCACGGGGTCTCATGTGATACCTCCATCATTTCCCAGACTCGCTTGATACAACGGAAAACCGGAAATCATTGTGACAGGAAAAACGATGCGCTGCATAGATGTTCTGACGACAGTTTACACGGAAAAAGCTTCGGAAAGTCTTATTCAGAATAGGAATTATTTTTCGAACAATCGGACAACCCCGCCAGGAATGGGGGGGTTACGCATGGAAGCTGTCTTGTGTTATCCGATTATTGAGTCCTGCATATCAAAAAAACCAGCTTCGTGTCTCCGTTCGTGCTGAGCTTGTCGAAGCACGAACAGTCACTTGCCGATGATTCCTCATTTCGCCCTTCGACAGGCTCAGGGCGAACGGGTGGCTTTCATTCTGCAGGAATCAATAATGTCGGCCAGTTCATCCGGTTGATGTCGGCCACGTTGTCCGGTAGAAGTCAGCCAGGTATCCGGTGTAGGCCGGACACACTGGCCGACTTCCCGGATTGGGTGGCCGACTTGCCCGGATGACGCACAAAACACCATAGAATAAATATACATATATATTCAACGCAGGTGTTCGCCGGGCCGAGGCAACGGGATGCTGAAACGGATGTTCCGGAAATAAAAAAGCGCGCCCGAAGGGATTCGAACCCCTGGCCTTCTGCTCCGGAGGCAGACGCTCTATCCAGCTGAGCTACGGGCGCAACGGAACAAAGAAGGCATCGCAGTCACTTCGAACTCATATCAAAACTCGAATACATTTTACCACAACACACAATCGCCTCCGCCTGACCGAAATGACGGCATCTTGAATAGAGGAATTGCCATTCACAGTATTCACGCGACCCAATCGGCGCACAGCAGTTCGGCCTGGGCGAGAACGGTTTTCGTGGCTTCTTCCTGAAGGTCGGGCGGGTAGCCGTGTTTCTTCAGGATACGCTTCACCATGACCTTGATTCTGGCACGGGCGCTCTCGCGAACCGTCCAGTCGATGGTGACGCTCTTGCGGACCTGGGTGACCAGCTCGGCAGCGATCACCTTCAGTTCGTCGTTGCCCATCGCCCTGACAGCGCTTTCATTCGCGGCGAGAGCGTCGTAAAAGGCGATTTCATCATCGTTCAGCCCCAGGTCAATGCCACGCTTCTTCGCCTCGCTCATCTGCTTCGCGAGTTCAATCAGTTCTTCGATGATCTCCTGCGTTGCAATGGCGCGGTTATGATACGCGTTTAACGCCTTCTGGAGCATCTCGCTGAACTGTCTACCCTGGACGATGTTCCGGGCAGAAATCCCCTTGATCTCGTCTTTCAACAGCTTGGCGAGGAGTTCCGCCGCGACGTTCCTGTGTTTCAGCCCCCGGACTTCAGCCAGGAACTGATCTGACAGAATCGAGATGTCGGGCTTCTTCAGTCCTGCGGCGGCAAAGACGTCGATGACGCCTTCATCGGTCATAATCGCTTGGGATACGAGCTGTCGAATCGCATGGTCCAGATCCTCGGGAGGCCGTTGCGAACCTGATGTCTTCGCAAGTTGCGCCTTGATAGCCTGGAAGAACGCGACGTCGTCACGAATCTCCGTGGCTTCATCCGATGCGGCGCACAGAGCAAAGGCCCGCGAGAGGTCTGTCACCACCTGGACGAACCGCTGTTTGCCGTTTTCCTGTTGTAATACGTGTTCCTGGCCAGCAGGGAGCAGGGCCATCTTCTGGGCCGGTGTTCCGATAGTCCAGGCGGTCCAGTCGAACCCGTGCATGATATCGCAGGCAATATGATACTTCTCCAGCATCACGGATATCGCCTGTGCCGTATCGATGCTGGGCGTCCCCTTCCCGCCGCTCTGGGTGTAGGTTGCAAGAGCGTGCTTCAGCTGGTCCGCAAGGCCGAGATAATCGACAATCAGCCCACCCGGCTTATCCCGGAATACCCGGTTCACGCGTGCAATCGCCTGCATCAGCCCGTGGCCGCGCATCGGTTTGTCGGCATACATGGTATGCAGGCAGGGTGCGTCGAAGCCGGTGAGCCACATGTCACGCACGATGACGATCCGGAACGGGTCTTTGCTGTCCTTGAACCGGTTTGCCATCTCCCGGCGTCGCAGCTTGTTCCGGATATGCGGCTGCCAGTCGGGGCCGTCTTCGGCGCTGCCGGTCATGATGATCTTCATGACACAGGACTGCTTTCGTTCCGCCTCGATATCGTCATCCTTCGCACTCGCCCAGTTGGGGCGCAGCTTCAGAATGGCGTTGTGGAGGTCCACGCAGATGCGGCGGCTCATGCAGACGATCATTGCCTTGCCGTCCATCGCTTCGAGGCGTCGCTCATAATGCTGAACGATATCTTCCGCAATGAGCGCGATGCGCTTCGGATCACCGACCAGTGCTTCGAGAGCGGCCCATTTCGACTTGAGCTTCTGCTTCTTCTCTTCTTCCTCGCCCTCGGTCAGCTCCTCGAACTCCTCGTCCAGCAGGGGAAGAAGCGACTGGTTCAACGACAACTTCGCGATGCGGCTCTCGTAGTAGATCGGAACCGTCGCACCGTCGGTCACCGCGCGCTGGATATCATAGATACTGATATATTCGCCAAAGATGGCGCGTGTGTTTGCGTCAGTCTGCTCTATCGGTGTGCCCGTGAACCCGATGAACGAAGCGTTGGGAAGCGCGTCCCGGAGGTTTCGTGCGAGGCCGTCGATGAGATCGTATTGACTGCGATGCGCTTCATCGGCGATGACGACGATGTTCTGCCGGTCAGACAGCAGGTTCACACGCCCACCGCGTTCTTCCGGCATAAACTTCTGGATCGTCGTGAACACGACTCCGCCGCTGGCGACTTTGAGCAGGGACCGGAGATGTTCGACGGATTCCGCCTGGACGGGCATCTGGCGCAGGAGCTCATGGCACCGCTGGAACTGCCCGAACAGCTGGTCATCAAGATCGTTCCGGTCCGTCAGGACCACAAGTGTCGGATTCTGCATCATCGGATGCCGGATGACCCTCGCCGCGTAGAACAGCATCGAGAAGCTCTTCCCCGAACCCTGCGTGTGCCAGACGACACCGGCCCGCCTGTCGCCTTTCTTCCCGTTCAGCATCGGGCCGACCCAGTAGGTGCCTGCCTCTTCCCGCATGCCTGGAGGGGGTGTCATACCGCTTGCACGGATAGTCTCGTCAACGGCGGCGTTTACAGCGTGGAACTGGTGATACCCGGCGATGATCTTGTTCAGCTTGTCGCTGTCGGTATCTTCTTCGAAGGCGATGAAGTGCTGGAGCAAATCCAGAAACCGAGCCTGCTCGAAGACACCCCGTATAAGGACTTCCAGTTCCAGTGAAATGATGGGCGACGCCGCTTCGCTGTCTATGGTCCGCCAGACCTTGAACCACTCCTGGTTCGCCGTGAGGGAGCCGATTCTCGCCTGCATCCCGTCAGAGACGATTAGAAGTTCGTTGAAGTGCATCAGCGAGCCGATCTGCGCCTTGTAGGTCTGGAGCTGCTGATACGCGGACCAGATGGTAGCGTTCTCGTCGGCGGCGTTCTTCAGTTCGATGACGACGAGAGGTAACCCGTTTATAAATACGACTATATCAGGCCGTCGCTTGTTCTGGCCTTCGACGACGGTATACTGGTTCACCGCAAGCCAGTCGTTGTTCACCGGGTTCACGAAATCGACGAGCCGGACCCGATCTCCTGCGATGCTCCCGTCGGGGCGCTTATACTCAACCTCGACACCATCTCGCAACATCGCGTGGAACCGGCGATTGTTCGCGACGAGAGACGGCGTGTCCTGTCGCAGGAGTTTCCGTATCGCCTCTTCACGCGCTTCGTCAGGGATCTTTGGATTCAGCCGCTGAACCGCATCCTGGAGCCGACGCAACAGAACGACATCGGTGAAGGCATCACGCTCCGCCTGCGCCCCGCCCGGAGCGATATCAACTCCATGAACGACCGTGTAGCCCAGCTCCAGGAACCAGGCCAGCGCCGCTTCTTCGATGATCGCTTCGTTGAATTGGCTCATACTTGTCGTTTTCCCGAGAACCGAACTATCCGGAATTTCCGGATAGTTGCCTCTCCTTGAAGTTCTCGTTCCTGCGTCCTCGACAGTTGTCTCAAGGTGCGGAGTATCCTTTCAAATGTTTGGAGCTCCTCGCCAAATGTTTGGAGCTCAACCCCAAATGTTTGGAGCTCCCCTCCAAATGTGCGGAGCATCCATCCCAACTGTGCGAAGCTCCCCTCCAATTTTCTTGTTCAAATTCGGGGAGTTTGTCACCAAATTCGGGGAGCTCAAGGGCAAATTCGGGGAGCTGGACTCCGAAATTCGGGTAGGTGGTTCGAATACGGGACCAAATTCGGAAGGGGCTCACCGTGAGCATTGATTCATGAAATGTCATTGTTTGCCTGCGACACCTGCATTTCCTTGAGGGTCTTTCCTTCTTTCGACTTCCACTCCAGGCGTCCGTTGGCTGAACGGCCCAGGACGACTCCTGCCGCCGTGGAGGGGGAGTTGAACACGTAGTCCTGGGAAAACACGTAGCCATCAGCCACCTTCTGAAGCACTCCGTTTGTAAGAAGGGCTGACCTGAGTTCCCGAAGATACTGATGACAGGATGGCGTTTCATCCGTCGCTGCACCGCTACCGGCTTTCACAGCAAAGCCCTCTGAAGTTTCCAGACCATGCGCTTCCGTGCCCTTCCCGCTCAAATGCAGAAGCTTTCCGCCTTTCGGTGATGCAGATGGCGCCGAGAAAACGTTCAATCCCAGCAGGGGGCAGCAGAGGAGAATCTCACCGAGGAACCCTTCGGCGTCGGCGGCATCAGACTCTGACAGGGACGGCAACGCAGGAGCATTCCCATTTTCGAGAAGACATCGTTTCGCACGCATGGCGAGATCGAGAAGGCGCGATTCGAGATACTGCACATGCGCCTTGTTCAGATTCTCGTCCTTACTCGTGAACGCAACACAGCCGGTCCAGAAGTCCTTCTTCGCTGCATGCTGCTCAAGACGAGGCTTGATCGGATCACCTTCCCCGACGTAGATCCGAGGCAGGCCAGAGTCTTCTGGTGGCCCCAACAGGATATACACGCCTGTTCGTGACAGTTCCCGGCGCTGTTTCGCATCGCCCATGAGAGCGCGGGGAATGACGATGCCAGCACCGCTCCAGTTCGACTTCTCGATGGTCCGGATTCCGTCTGGATCACCGCCAGGAAGGAATATCTTGATCGAATACGGTTTTCTCATGAGGCAACATCCTCGACGAGAGATACAGCATCCGCGACGCTCAGTTCCCCGCTCAACAGCTTTGGCAGCAGCGTATCGCGTAGAGCGGCAAGGGTGCGGGATTGCTCTTCATTTGCGTATATGGCTGCAAAGACGGGGGAAATCTGTGAATCAAACGTTTTGAGTATGACCTGCGAAGGAATTACCTGTTTGCTCATGTAGGCATGGTTGCGATTTAGTCCCGGAACAGCAGAGTCTGCGCTGAGATTCGCAAGATCTTGTGCAGAAAGTGCATAATACAAGAAATACAAACTTCGACAATCACTGGTAGGCACTACGTAGAAGGTGGTATCAATCGGGTAAAAATCATCATGCGCCCAAGTCACAACACCTGGATTGCCCTTACGTCCGATAACAATCCCAGGACCAGGGACAAGCCTTTCGTTGTGCCAGCCGACAGGGCCATTTGCACCATATACGGAAACATGACCGTTCTTTCGATCTTCCGCCTTCAGGGGTTTTCCGTAGGCTAATTCGAGTATCTCCCCTATGGATTTAACGCACCATCCCTTCGGAATGAGTCCGAGAGATGAGTCTTGAAACTCCCCAGGGAACAGGGCGGCGGTTTCGGCGTCCATTCCGGCGGGTTGTCTGCCGTCGAGTTTGGCGCGGACGGGGTCGAAATCGACGAACCAGCTCTGGAACAGCGCCCTCGCGATACCCTCCAGCGTCTCATTCATCCGCCGGTTCAGTTCTATTTTGTCATCTATAGTTCCGAGGATATGCGCGATGGCTTTCTGTTCGGGGAGAGGCGGGAGTGTTATTTTCATTGCACGCTGGTCTCTCAAACTGACATATTCAGCCATATCCGTCTGGCCAGCGACACCTTTGTATTGCATGAAAAATTCGCGCCCCTGCATCCAGTAAAACAACCAGCGAGGATTAATACGAGACGCATCTTCAGAGCGCCAATAACACAGCTGCGGCGAGTAAACAAATTCAGGGGTATCTTCTCGAACAAATGCAAAACGACCAACAGTCCCTTTCGATGTAAAGACAACATCACCAGGTTTACTTCGCTTCAAACCAACCTTCTCAAGGGTTTCAAAAGGAACTCTGTCTGCATCTTGGAAATGAAAACCTTCATCAATATTCCCAGCACGAGCAAAGGGGATTCCCACTTTCGAAAGTTCACTATTTTTTGCTCGGTAGCCATCATTGATGAGCAAAACACCACGTCGAATCAGTTCTTCTACTTCGAATAAATCACCCGCCATACCCAATTCCCTTCAGGTTCGCCTTGATGGTCTGTTCCAGCTTTGCGGTTTTTCCGAACTGCTGCGGGATGTCGGTAATGTGGCGGGATAACACGCTCACCGTCGAGATGCTCACTCTGAGTCGCCTTTCCTTGGCAATTCGAGAATATGCCGCCGTTCGAATTTGGCGATCTGTGCACAGAAGTGAGCCGTCCTGGCGCCGTGGCTCGATTTTCAGAGAGCGTGCCGGCGATCCTGGAGATGTCGCTTGTACAGAGTTGCCAATCATGCTCTATCCTTCCGCTCATCCATTTCTCGTTCGAGATCGTCGATGGATGGCAAGGCGCCATGAAGCTCTTTTGGAAGAGCTTTCACAATCCGGGTTTCCCAGGAGGCCACCCCAACGGGCTTTTTCAGGTCGCGAAGGGCATACTCGACGACCAGCTTGTTCTTGTCGCGACAGAGGAGAAGGCCGATCGTTGGCTTGTCTTCGGGATGCCGCATCAGATCGTCCACCACCGAGAGGTAGAGGTTGAGCTGGCCGACGAAGCCGGGGTTGAAAGCCGTCGCCTTCAGCTCCACCACCACGAAACATCGCAGTTTCAGGTGATAGAACAGCAGATCGATGTAGAAGTCCTGGTCCCCAACTTCGAGATGCACC
Organism: Candidatus Ozemobacteraceae bacterium; assembly: GCA_035373905.1. Taxonomy (NCBI): domain Bacteria; phylum Candidatus Rifleibacteriota; class Candidatus Ozemibacteria; family Candidatus Ozemibacteraceae; species Candidatus Ozemibacteraceae bacterium. Next base: position 11,590 of record DAOSOK010000030.1, read on the forward strand.
TGCCGGCCGACAAACGCAAAGCCCGCGCCCATTTCCAGAAGGAACCGCTGGATGTGATCGACGAGAGCGTTCTCGACCTCCCGCTCCTGCCGCTGGTCAGCGGTTCCGAGAAAATCGAAGAGATACGGGTCTTTGAACACTTGCGCGGCCATATCGGACTCGGCCGGCGGGAGCGTCAGGGAAAAATTTGAGATGACCTTTCCTTGCCGCTGGTAAGCGTCATTTTCGATCTGGAGGGCCAGGATGTTCCGACTCCAACCTTGAGCGATGGCTTGTCTCACATACCATATCCGTGCCTTCTCGTCAGCAACACGCTCCAGGAGCAGGCAATTATGGAACCAGGGAATTTGTGCAGCACCCTGCTGCACAAATTGAGAATCCGGCCAGGCGGCAGCAAAAGCACGCATGTATTTGAGGTTCCGGGGTGAAAACCCCTTCATGTCGGGAAAGGCCTTCCGGAGATCGGCCGACAGCCGGTCGATGACATGCGCCCCCCACCCCTGGGCTTCCTGCCGCGCCAGGATGGCTTTTCCGATGTCCCAATACAGAAGAATCATGCCGGCGTTCGCCGCCAGGACGGTCCGCAACCGTTCCCGGCCAATCCGCTCTTTGATCTCCCGCAGCAGGGCTCCATACTCTTCCGGCATTCGGGTCAGAGCCGCGGCGCCGGGAATGATGGCCCCTTCGCGCTGCCGCCCCAGCGACAACCGCTTCGAATCCGGGTTTTCCTTACTCTTTTTCGATGCCATACCCGAGACCTTTCAGATTTGCCTTGATAACCCGTTCCAGCTTTGCGGATTCTGCAAACTGGCTCTGGAGTTCGGCGACAAGGCGGGTCATCTTCTGCTCGAAGGGTTCGCCATCGGATTCGACTTCTTCGGCACCGACATATCGGCCTGGGGTGAGCACGTGGCCGTGGCTGGCGATCTCATCCGTTGTAGCGGATTTACAGAAGCCGGCGATATCCTCGTATGTTCCGGCATCCTTCTCGCCCCTCCACGCATGGTAGGTGCCGACGATCTTCTGGATGTCAGCCTCGGTCAGTTCGCGGTGGACGCGGTCAACCAGGGTTCCGAGCTTGCGGGCGTCGATGAACAGGGTTTCGCGGGTGCGTTTGCGGAACGCGCCGTTGGTCTTGTTCTTCGTCAGAAACCACAGGCAGACGGGAATCTGCGTGCTGTAGAAGAGCTGGCCCGGCAGGGCGACCATGCAGTCGACGAGATCGGCCTCAACAATTGCGCGTCGTATATCACCTTCTCCCGACTGATTCGACGACATGCTGCCGTTCGCGAGAACGAAGCCGGCCATACCGTCGGGCGCGAGATGATGGATGAAATGCTGGACCCAGGCGAAGTTCGCGTTGCCTTTCGGGGGCGTTCCGAACTTCCAGCGCACGTCGTCGTCGGCACGGTGCCAGTCGGAATCGTTGAACGGCGGATTCGCGAGGACGTAGTTCGCACGAAGATCCTTGTGCAGATCTCGCCGGAACGTGTCGGCGTGCTCGGGGCCGAAATCGGCGTCGATGCCCCGGATCGCGAGGTTCATGATCGCGAGTCGGCGGGTCGTGGCGTTGCTCTCCTGGCCGTAGATGCTGATGTCGCCGATCCTGCCGCCGTGTTCGAGAACGAACTTCTCGGACTGGACGAACATGCCGCCAGATCCGCAGCAGGGGTCGTAGACGCGGCCCTTGTACGGCCCGAGCATTCCGACGAGAAGCCGGACAATACATGAGGGCGTATAGAACTGGCCGCCGTTCTTGCCTTCCGCGCTCGCGAACTGGGTCAGGAAGTATTCATACACCCTGCCCAGCACATCCTTCGAGCGGTTCGCGGCATCACCGAGCCCGATGGTGCCGATGAGGTCGATCAGTTCGCCCAGACGGTGCTTGTCAAGGGCGGGACGGGCGTAATCCTTCGGCAGGACGCCCTTGAGACGCGGGTTGTCACGCTCAATCGCAACCATCGCGTCATCGACGACTTTTCCGATGGCCGGCTGCTTCGCATTCGCCTGGAGATGTGCCCAGCGTGCTTCACGTGGAACCCAGAAGACGTTCTCGGCACGATACTCGTCGGGATCTTCAGGATCAGAACCTTCATACTCGCCCGAACCTGCGACGAGCTTCGCCCGCATCTCCTCGAACGAGTCGGAGATGTATTTCAAGAAGATCAGCCCCAGGACGACGTGCTTGTATTCCGCCGCGTCCATGTTGTTGCGCAGTTTGTCGGCCGCCAGCCAGAGCTTCGCCTCGAAACCCACATTCGCCGTCGATTCGGCGTTCGAACCCGTCGCTTTTCTGCGTGCCATGCCGTCTCATCCTCGATATCGTCGAGATTCGAAGCCGCGCGCTCCCGCATATCCCGCGCCCGGCTCACCATGCATTACGGTAGCCCTGCCCGGAGCCCCCTGTCAAAATACCATAAAATAGAGGAATATACATTTTCAACACAGGGGTTCGCCGGACCGACGTAACGGGATGATGAGGCAGATGTTCCGGGAAATAAAAAAGCGCGCCCGAAGGGATTCGAACCCCTGGCCTTCTGCTCCGGAGGCAGACGCTCTATCCAGCTGAGCTACGGGCGCAGCTGGTTCAGAGTATCACAGGTGGCGGCCCGGCGCAAGTGCCTTCGGGCAAATGCGCTTTCCAGGCTTCTTCTGCCCCCCCTTGACGGGTTGAGCCGAAATCGGATACTATACCGCTGGACGGTATATAAATTTAACCGTCCGGACGGTTTAACAGAATGCGCATCCGCCGGGATGCATTCATCAAGGAGGCTTACAGCATGAGTCCAAGAGTGAACTGCCGGGATCTGATCCTGGACGCCGCGGAAAAAATCGCCATCCACGAGGGCATCGTCAACCTGACGCTCGACGGCGTTGCAAAGCTCTCCGGTGTCAGCAAAGGGGGGCTGCTGTACCACTTCCCCTCCAAAGAGGCCCTGATCGAAGCCATGATGCAGCGGCTGGATATCCGCATGACGGACGAGTTCAACGCCCTGCGGCTCAAGTATCCCGATACCCCTGACCGGGATGCCCGCATCTACGTCCAGCAGGCGCTGAACAATCCGCGACCGGAGCGGCTCGTCGCATCGATCCTCGTCGTCGCCGCCTCCGCCCCAGGGAAAGTGGAGTTCCTCAAGCGGATCACGGCGAGCAGGATGTCGAAAATAGCCAACGTCAGCCCCCAGGCAAAGATCGCCTGCCTCGCGGCCGATTCCCTCTGGCTGTTCGAGTTTCTCGGCCTCTCCACGTATTCGGAAGCAGAGCGCCAGGAGCTCATTGCCGAGATCATGCGCATGGCCGGTTCAACCTCCACCAGCAAAAAGCCCGCAGGAAAAAAATAACGGCGGCTCAATCAGGAAAGGTTGTCATGAAAGGCCGGATTGCCTCGTCATCCGGAGAGTGAACACGATGTTTTGCCCTACCAGGAGCCACAGCCCTTTTCACACAATCCTCCTCACCCTTCTCCTTGCCTCCTCCCGCCTCGCAGCGGCCGAGCCGGCCCCCGTTCAACCGGCTGACGTCATGGCCCGCGCGGAAGAGGCCTCGGCGACCCGGGCTCTGCTCGCGGAACTCTTTCCCGACGTGCAGCGTCAGAACGAGTCCGATAGCGACCAGGCCGGCATGTTCGATCTGGAAGACTGTCTGCATGCGGCTCTCGAATCGAATCTCGACGTCGGTGCCTCGAAGAAATCGGTCGGCATCGCACGCAGCCAGGTTTCTCAGGCTCGCAGCGCGGCCCGGCCGCGTCTCAATGTGCAGGCCGAGCAGGTTCATGTCGACAGGCTGACGAGTTTCGGCACGCTCTCCATCGGGGATAAAGACCCCGCGTATTCCCACGCGGTTCTCCAGCAGCCCCTCTTCACCTCCGGCCGGATCGAACTGGGGATCGCGGCATCGCGGGACAATCAGAAAGCCGCCGAGTGGGGTGTCCGGGCGACGAAGGAGGATGTGATCCTCCGGACCATCAAGGGGTATCTCGCCGTCCTGTCACAAAACAACCGTCTCCGCATCGCAAGCGAAAGCCTGCAGGTGTACCTCGAGCACCTGGCCCTGACGGAAGACCTGGCCAAAGGCGGCGTCATTCTCAGCACGGATGTCGCCACGACGCGGGTCAAGATGCTGGAAGCCCGGCAGAAGGTGCTCGAAGAGGAAAACGCGCTCGAAATCCGCCGGGAATCGCTCGCCGAGCTGATCGGCATGCCAACGGACTCCCTCGCCCGGGTGAAACAGATCGATGCCTGGAGCCTCGCCGCCATCACCCCGGAAGGCCCTGCCACGATGAGCGTCGGCCTGCTTCCCGAGCTCGAAGGGCTGTCCACGACGGGAAAAATGCTCCGAAAGCGCGTGCTCGCCGAGCAGCGCGGCCGGCTTCCGTCCATCGTATTCCAGGCCAAATGGGATTCCGGCAGCAGTTTCAAGACGAATTTTCCCAACTGGAACGCTGCGGTGGCCATCGACCTTCCCGTCTTCGACGGCGGGATCTCTCGCGCAAAAGCCGAACAGGCACGCCGGGAGCTCGAAAAAACGAACCTGCTCCGGGAGCAGACCAGCCGGAAACTCGGCCTCGCGGCGCAGACCAGCTATCTGAAGGTGCAGGAGATCGCCCGGAAGATCGGCCTCGCCATCGAGGCCCTGAAAACGGCGCACGAGAACCTCGAACAGAACCGCATCAACTATCAGGCGGGAACCGTTCTCAACACGGATGTCCTCAACGCCCAGCTCCTGTATTCGGACGCCCGCGTCCGGGTGAACAACGCCGTCTACGAGTATCTGGAAAATCTCGCGGCGTATTACCGGCATACGGGGAATATTGAAGAATATCTTTCGAAGATCCTGCATCTTTCCATCGAACTCTGACAGCGACATCAGCACGGAGAACCCACCATGAAAAAATATATTGTTGCATGCATTATTCTTGTCGTTCTGCTTGCCATAAGCGTTTCCGCACGCATCAGCACGATCCGGAACACGCCTCCGGCACCGAGTATCGCCTCGTTCCAGGCCGCCCGCGGTATTCCCATCACCGTCGCAGCTCCCCGCCGGGAAGCCCTGAAGCTTCAGTACGAGCTCCTGGGCACTATCGAGCCGGTGCAGGAAGTCGAGGTCGTGGCGAAGGTCGGGGAAACGATCACCAGTTCCTCCCTTGCCCTGGGCCGATCGTGCAGGAAGGGCGAGGCGCTGGTGACGCTGTATGACGGGGAGATCGCCGCGCAGGTCCGTCTGGCCGAAGCCGTCGTGGCCCAGGCCCGCTCCGGGCTGGACAAGCTGGCCTCCGGCGCCCGCCCCCAGGAGCGCCGACAGACAGAGGCTGGCCTGGCAGCGGCGCAGGCGCAGTATGAAAGTGCCGCGAAGGAGTATGAGCGGACGGCGACGTTGCTCGAAAAAAAGGCAATCCCCGCGCAGAAGGCCGAAAAGGCCGTCGCCGCTTTCGAGGCGGCAAAAGCCGATCTCGAAGCTGCCCGGCAACGCGTCAGCATGGTCCGGGAGGGAACGCGGCGCGAGGACATCCTCACCGCCGAGGCCGTCCTGAAGCAGGCGCTCGCCAATCTGGAGCTCACGAAGATCCGGCTCCAGTACACGCGCATCGCATCGCCCATCGACGGCGTCGTCTCGCGCGTCTTCAAACAGGCCGGCGAACAGACAGACAAGGACAAGCCCGTGTTCACCGTCGTCTCGACGGACCAGCTGCAGATCGTCGTGGATGTTCCGCGCGAGATTATCCGTCGGATCACCCCCGAGTCCCCGGTCCGGGTCAGGAGCGTGAACGAAGGAACCGAAGTCACCGGCCGGATCGTGGAGATTCAGCCCGACGCCGATCCGGTCACCCGCACCTTCCCGGTGAAGATCGCCTTCGAGAATACCGGCGGCGTCTTCCGCGCCGGTTCGTTTGAACGGGCCATCTTCGATCTGGAAACCCGTCCCGACACCCTGACGCTGCCACGCGAATGCATCATCGATCAGAACGGCAACTCCGGCGTGTATGTGGCCGAGGCCGGCACCGTGAAGTTCCAGGCCGTGACAACCGGGTTGAGCGGCAAGGAGCGTATCGAGGTCCTTCAGGGCGTCAGCGCCTCGGATTCCGTGGTCCTCACCGGCCGCGATCGGGTGAAGGCCGGCGCGGCCGTGGATGTGACAGAGAAGGTGAGTTGAATGAACATGATCGAAACGCTGGTCAGGCGGCCCGTTCTGACCACGATGCTGCTCCTGTTCCTGGTCGTGATGGGGGTGTATTCCTACGGCCTGATTCCCCTGAACATGCTCCCGAGCTTCGATATCCCCCTCATCACCGTCGTCACGGTGTATCCGGGCGCATCCCCGGAAAACATCGAAACGCTGGTCTCCAAGCCGATCGAAGACGCCGTCAGCGCGATCAACGGCATCGACGAGCTCAAGTCGAACTCGTATGAAGGCGCTTCCAACGTCATCATCAAGTTCAATGAAAACGTCGACGTCGACGAAGTCGCGGCAGACGTCCGCGAGAAGGTGTCGGCGATCCGGAACGATCTCCCGGCGGATGCGAAGGAACCGGTCATCCTCAAGCTCGACATCAACGCGATGCCGATTCTCAGTATCGCCATCTCGGGGGACCGGTCGGTCGAATCGACGTACAAGATCGCCGAGGATTTCATCGAGGATGAGGTTCTCAAGACGCCGGGCGTTGCCGATGTCGAGTTCATCGGCGGGCGGAAGCGGGAGCTCCAGGTTTTCGTGAACCAGGATATTCTCCGCGCCTACCATCTCTCCCCGATGACCCTCGCAGGGATCATCGCCCAGAAAAGCCTCAACATCCCAAGTGGCCATATCACCCAGAATAGAACCGAGTATTCGATCCGCATGGACGGCGAGTTCGCTTCCATCGACGATATCCGGAACCTGCCGATCCCCGTTTCGAACGGCCGCAGCATCCCTCTCGGCCAGCTTGCGAAGGTGACGGACGATTTCGAGGAGCTGCGCGAATCGGTCAGGCTCAACGGCAAGAGCGCCGTCGCCATGATCGTCAAGAAGCGGGCCGACGCGAACTCCGTCAGCACCGCGAAAGCCGTTCTCGACGCCCTGGAAGCCCTTCGCAGAAAGCTCCCTTCCGATCTCAGTATTACGCCGATCCGCAACACGTCGACATTCATCCTGGAGTCGTCGGAGGACCTGAACGGCAATATTTTCTCCGGCATCCTCATCACCGCCCTCGTCCTCTTCCTGTTCCTGCACTCGTTCAAGGCGACCGTCGTTTCCATCATCTCGATTCCCGTCTCGATCATCGCAAGCTATTCGCTCATCTATTTTTCCGGGTTTTCGCTGAACATGATGACACAGATGGCGCTGGCGATCAGCATCGGCGTTCTCGTGAACAACGCCATCGTCGTCCTCGAGAACATCTACGTCCACCTGCAGAGGAAGGAAGCCCCGATCGATGCGGCCGTCAGGGGAACGGGAGAGATCCTGGTCGCCGTTTCCGGCTGCACGCTCACGAACGTGGTCGTGTTCACACCCATCGCCTTCATGACCGGCATGGTCGGCCAGTTCTTCTACGAGTTCGGTCTGACGGTCACGTTCGCCACGTTCGTCTCGCTCCTGGCGGCATTCACCGTGACCCCGATGGGCGCGGCCTATTTCATGTCCGGCAGGGACGCCGACCCGCAGGCCAAGAGCGGATTTGGCAAGCTCTGGGACAGGGTCTATGGGGTTCTCGAACAGGATTACGGCCGGATCCTCGCGAAAGCATTCAACCACCGCTGGACGATCGTCACGGTATCGGCACTGCTCGTCGCCTCGACCTTCCTGCTCACTCCCTACATCGGATTCGAGTTCGTGACGGAGGCGGACCAGCACGAGTTCGACATCACGCTCAAGATGCAGCCCGGCACATCGCTGAGCGAGACGGACACAGCCCTCGGGAAAATCGAGGGTATTCTTTCGGCCATCCCCGGCGTGAAGCATGTTTTCACGAAGCTCGGAAAGACCGAGTCTCTCGTCGGCGGCTCATCGACCGGGACGAACATCGGCGAAATCAGCGTCAAGCTCGAAGACACGGCAGGACCCACCAATGCCTTCATCGCGAGCATCTCGTCAGGCATCGCGAAAATCCCCGGGGTCGAGCTGAACATGCGCAAAACCAGCGTCATGGGCTCCTCGGAGTCCCCCCTGCAGATCGATATCACCGGTGACAGCCTCGCCGAGCTGCAGAAGATCGAGAAGCAGGTCCTGCTGATCGCCCGCGAGACGCCCGGCACCACCGACGTCCAGAGCAGCTGGCAATCCGGCAAGCCCGAACTGCGCGTTCTCCCGAAGCGGGACGAGCTCGTCCGGTATGGTGTGACGGAAGCGTTCCTGGCAACCACGCTCCGCAACTACTACGAAGGCAGTATCGCCACCGTCTACCGGGAAGGCGACGACGAGTATGACATCCGGCTGAAGCTCGACAGTGAAGCACGACGGGACGTGGGAAACCTCGCCAGGCTCGTTGTCGTCACCCCCGGCGGCGCGACGGTCCCCCTCACCCAGCTTGCCCGCATCGAGGAGGCATTCGGGCCGTCCCAGATCAACCGGAAGTCCCGGACCAAGCTCATCACGATCTCGGGCAACCTGATGAATCGAAGCCTCGGCGAAGTCATGAACGACATCCGGGCGAAAACCGACGCCATCGACCTTCCGCCGGGATACTCGATCGCTTTTGCCGGCACCGGCGAGCGGATGGGCGAATCGTTCCAGAGCCTTGCCGTCACGCTCGTTCTCGCTCTCGTTCTGACCTACATGCTTCTCGCAGCCCTCCTGGAATCCTTCATCCATCCGTTCACGATCCTTCTCACCTTCCCGCTCGCGTTCGGCGGTATTTTCCTCGGGCTGTTCCTGACCGGGAACACGCTGAGCATCTTCTCCCTGATGGGCGTCATCATGCTGGTCGGGATCGTCGTCAACAACGGCATCCTGCTGATCGAGGAGTACAAGCTTCGCATCGAAAGCGGCCTCGATCGGCTCCAGGCCGTTCTCCAGGGATCGCAGGCCAAGCTGCGTCCCATCATCATGACCACGATCGCCTCCGTCGCGGCCATGCTCCCCCTGGCGCTCGGAAACGGTTCCGGTGGTGAGATGCGCTCCGGCATGGCGGTCGTCCAGATCGGCGGGCTGCTCGTTTCCGGTCTGCTTTCGCTCTTCATCATCCCGATCGTCTACCACGAGGTCGAAACACGCCTGCTTCGGAACTCATGACCGCATGAGTCCTGATGGTTGTCGAAAGGAGTCACCCCCATGACACGCCATCCTTTCCCGTTTCTTCCGGTCCTTCTCCTGTTCGTGTTCGGCCTGCTTCCGGCATTTGCCCTGGCCGGGGATTATCACCTCGACGTGAAAATCTGCAACGATCGGGGCGAGGAGTTCGATTTCGTGTTCCGTCTCGACACACGCGAGGGAAACTCTTTCAAGAGTGACCCATATACTTCCATACAGCCGTATCTGATCCGTATCCGACAAATCTGCGCAGACAAGTGCGGTTACGCAGAAAGTGAGTATGGGCCTGAGTATTATCGGATGGTCTCGATCTCACGATATTCATTCACGCTGCTGGATGATCACGGACGTATCATTCTGCGAACATGAGCCACCGTTGCTTCTGAAGACTGGCGTGAAGAAAGACCTCGAGGGAAGTCGCCGAAACGATGTTCAGTGAACGTCACCGATGCGGAACACGTTCAGGCGTTTCAGGGTTTCGGAGAGATTCAGCTCGAATTCGAGTTTCACGTCACCGATCTCGTAGACCAGGAGAATTTCATACTCATCCGTATCAAGAAGGTTCGGGGCACCGAGCGCAACCATGAGTCCGTCTTTCGTCGTCGTTTTGCCGATCTCCAGAGTCTCGCCGCCGGCGCGGAAGTGCACCGTCGGGGATCTGAACTCGTCGTCCAGCTCGTCGTCGAAGATGAACGCTATGTAGTCAATGCGGTCCCCCTCGGTCTCGAACACAACACCGTGAGATATATATTTAAATACATTGTAATAAACAGGACGGGTGTTGTCGGGTTTCCCGAACTCTTCGAGCCGCTCGAATCGGTCGCCGAGGGCGACGCCGTTCAGCGCACGGGATTCGAGGTCGAACCGGAGGCGGATCGACTCTCGAACGAGCCACCGTGCCGTCGGGTCGGGCCCCAGATATCTGCGCAGCATCCTGATCAGAGCATCGAACATTCTCGCCTCCCGGGCTCACACACAGATCGGCAGCATCCGCCTCAGCCGGGCACGCTATGCAAAGCATACCGCCAGAAACACGGGAACCAGAGGCACGGCTCTCCGAAGATCGGCCGTCACCGCTCACCCGACGGGGCAAGGGTCTCCCAGATTGCGACGGCGGTGGAGCTGGCGCGGGCGTGAGAGATCGAGAGATGAATCTTCCAGGGCTGGTGGCGGTCGACGTGGGCCGCATAATGAGGGCCGAGCTCGACGTGGGGAAACGCCCGGTCGCCCGAGAGCAGCTCGATCTGGCGCCAGGCCATGAAGCCGGGGAAGCCGAGCGCCTTGAACACGGCCTCCTTCGCGGCGAACCGAGCCGCCCAGCCCTGGAGGTTCCGCTGTCGCTCCCGCCCCTCGGCAAGTTCGCGTTCGGAGAAGATGCGCGCGAGGAACCGGTCGCCGAACCGCTCGACGGAGCGGGCAAACCGCTCATGCTCGACCAGATCGATCCCCACCCCCAGAATCATCACGAACCTCCACCAGGAAAGAAGCTTCACCACAGAGTCACAGAGACACAGAGACAGGGACCTTCGCCCGGAACTATTCCCGAAAATCGTGCATCACAGAGTTATGGAGAAACAAGCATCCCCGAGATTTCTTCGCAAAAAGAGGTTCTCTGGGCCTCTGTGTCTCTGTGGTTCGTGTTTTTTGTATCCCGCTGTCCTTCAAGGTCAGTCGGAGAGCACACGCTTCTCGACCTTGCGGGCAAGGGTCGCCATCGCGGCCGAGGCGGTCTTCTGTCCGGTGAGCACGGCTTCCATCTCAGGGTTCACGAAGTCCTCGAGCCGTTCGTAGCTGGTGACGATGGGGTTGCTGACGGCGCTCTTCATCTGCTCCATGAAGGTCATCAGGTGGGGGTCGTCGAATTTCACCAGATCGTAAGCCTTCAGGTTCACCGGCATCTGGTTGAGCTTCGAGCACCAGCGGGCCTGTACTTCGGGCGAGGTGAAGTAAGTCAGGAAGTCGTAGCAGGCCTTCGGGAACTTTCCGGTGTTGAAGATGACGACGTTCGTTCCGCCGACGTTCGTCGAGGTCCCGGCCGGCCCGGCGGGAATCAGCGTCACGCCGAAATCGAGTTTTGAGCTCGTGAATTTGGGCAGGTTCCAGGGGCCCATGAATATCATGGCATATTTTCCATTGGCGAAGCCCTGTTCCGGGGTGATCGAGCCGGCACGCCAGGCACCCGCCTCGATCTTGTAGTCGGCGAAGAGAGCGCGCTTGAAATCGATCGCGCGGATGGCCGGTTCCTGATCGAGCAGGCATTTCTTCCCGTCTTCGGAGATCAGGGTTGCGCCGAAGGTGTTGAAGAACGGCAGGCTCCACCAGAGGGTGTTCTCGAAGCCGCAGGCGAACGTGCCCTTCTCGACGTTCGTCAGCTTTTTGCCCATCTCGACGAACTCGTCCCAGGTTTTCGGCGGCGCCTCGGGGTCGAGGCCGGCGTCACGGAACAGTTGTTTGTTGTAGAACAGGGCGACGCAGGTCGTCTGGTCGGGCAGGCCGAGGTAACGGCCGTCGATGAAGTTGGTGCGAAGCGGCGCCTTCAGATACGTATCCTTGATCGCATCGAAGCCGAACTGGGCCAGGTCGACGAGAGCGTGCTTGCGGCCGAGCTCGCAGACGAACGACCAGTCGACGCGGGCCATGTCGGGGCCGCGGCCGACCGTGAGGGCCGTGCGCAGCTTCGGCTTGTGGCCGTCGAAGGGAATGCGCACCGCGCGCACGCTCCAGCTCGCGTTGGCCGCTTCCCAGTCGGCGATGATCTTCTTGAGCTCGACCTCTTCGTCGTCGTTGTAGGTGTGCCAGAAGTTGAGGATGGTCCGCCCGTCGGCGGTGTATTCGGTCTTGCGCTCGTTGCAGCCCGTCGTGAAGACCGCGCCGGCCAGGAGTGCGACGAAGCAGGCGAAACGGAGGAGGCCGCGTAAAGAAGCGTTCGATATATATTTCACGATATTACTCCTTCACCGCGCCCTGGGTCATGCCTTCGATGAAGTAGCGCTGGGCGAACAGGAACAGCACCACGATGGGCACGATCGAGAAGCAGGAGGCCGACATGATCAGGCCGAGGTCGGAGGTGTACTGGCCGCGGAAGAGGGCCAGGCCGACCGGCAGGGTGACGCTGAGGGGGTTTTCGAAATCCGTCACGATCAGCTGCCAGAGGAAGTTCGACCAGTGGGAGAGGAAGGTGAGCAGGAAGAGGGTGAGGATGATCGGCATCGAGAGCGGGATGATGACGACCCGGAAGATCTGCCACTCGGAGGCGCCGTCGATGCGGGCCGCCTCGATCAGCGAACTGGGGATCGTCTCCATGAACTGCTTCAGCATGAAGATGCCGAACACCGAGGCCAGGTGGGGCAGGATCATGGCGAGCTTCGTTCCGAACAGGCCCATGCTGCACACCATGAAGAACTGCGGAACCATGTACATCATGCCGGGGATCATCATGGTGGCCATCAGCAAGCCGAACAGCTGCTTCTTGTAGGGCAGCTCCTTTTTCGCGAACACGTAGCCGCCCATCGAGGCGAAGAGGGTCACGAGGAACGCGGCCATCGAGGCCACGGTCAGGCTGTTCATAAAATACGTGCCGAAATTTTTCTTCGCCTCGACCGGATCGATCGATGCGCCCGTCGGCGCGGCGTCGAGCTTGAGCACTTTCTTGAAATTGCCGATCGTCGGCTCGGCGGGCACGATGTCGAACGGGTTCGCCGTGTTGATGAGGAGCTCGGTGCCGGCAGGCTTGAACGAGGTGCAGAGCATCCAGAAGAACGGGAACAGCACCACGATGACGCCGACGGTGAGGCAGAGATAGAGGAAGAAGGTGCGCAGGAATTCGGCCCGGTGCTCGGCTTGGGTGGCGATCCAGCGCCGGATGACGAACGAAGCGAGGGCCAGGCCCGTGACCGCGACCATGCCGTCGATCAGCCAGGCCATGTTCTTCATGATCGCGCCGGCCTTCGCGGGGTCGGACCCGGCCATGAAGGCGGCGGCGACCATCGTGACGAACTTGTAGAGCTGGCCGGAGATGCCGACGCAGAGGGCGAGCATCACGACGAACAGGGAGACGAAGATCACGATCCGGAGCGGCGAAGATGCCGGTTTTTCGGGAATCGCGGTTGCGATGTTCTGCATGTTCATTCTGTTCTCTCCCTTCGGTCAGCGGCGCTCGCCGGCGAAAAACCGCTGCTGGATCCAGGTGATGAGCAGCGTGATCGCGAGCAGCACGTAGGAGATCGCGGCGGCGTAGCCGTACCGTCCGCCTTCGAACTGTTTGTACAGGTAATACCCGGCCACCGAGGTCGAGCCGAGCGTCTCCTCGCCGATGACGAGCTGGGGACCACCGGCCGTCATGGCGTAGATCTCGGTGAATGCGTTGAGCGAGCCGATGATGCCGGTGATAACCATGAAGAAGATGATCGGCTGCAGCAGCGGCAGAGTGATGTACCAGAACTGCTGGGTTTTCGAGGCGCCGTCGATGTCGGCGGCCTCGTAGACTGCCTCGGGGATGTTCTGGAGGGCGGCGAGAAACAGCACCATGCCGAAGCCTGCGCCCTTGAGCACCATCGCGAACACGACGGCCGGAAGAGCGGTGTAGGGGCTGGCGAGCGGGCCGACCTTGTTGAAGAACTGCTCGGGGCCGAGGAACGCCGAGGTGATCTGGGCGAGGGCCCCGTATTTCGGCGCGTAGATGAGGGTCCAGATGACGCCGACGACGAGCATGTCGAGGATGTTCGGCAGGAAGAAGGCGCTGCGGAAGAAGCCTTTCCCATAGAGTTTGTTATGCAACAGGATGGCGAGGAACAGCGCGGCGGCGATGCCCAGCGGGATGCTGAGGCCGCCGTAGATGGCCGTCACGACGAGCGACCACCAGAAGGCGGGGTCGTTGAACTTCCAGCTCGCGCCTTCCCAGTGGATGCCGAGGATCTGGAAGTAATTCGAGAGGCCCACCCAGCGCAGGTTCGTGAGACCGAAGCCCTGCGACGAGTCGAAGAAGCTCAGGTAGAGCGAGTACAGGATCGGAAAGATCAGGAACACCGTGAAGAGGATCAGGAACGGTGACAAGAACAGCAGCGAACTCGCCGTTTCCCGGGAATTCTGCGGAGCGCTCACGGCTACTCCTCCTCTCGACTCTGGATATTGGCGGATTCCACCACGAAGCAGGGGAAATCCAGCTCGTTCAGCCTGCGCGCGAGAGCCTCGGCTTCGGCCTCCTGCGCGAACGGGCCCATCAGGACCCGATACATTTCATACTGGTCGTCGGGCACCGTGAACGTCGCGACGTGCCCTTGTTGTCTCAGGGCTTCGACGGTGGTGCGGGCGGTCTCCTCGTCGCCGAACGCCCCGAGCTGGACGTGAAAGCGGGGCGTCGCGACGATCGGCACGACCTCACCCGGCGTCACCGTCACCTTCGCGGCGGCCGGCTCGTCCCGCGGGACGGGGGGGGCGTCGACGTCGCCGGCAACCTCGGCCTCGTCGGCCTGTTCCGCGTTTTTCGCCGCGGAGCCGCGGGGCATCTCGGGGCCCGTGTCGATCAGAAGCCAGCCGACCCCCGCGATCAGGACGGCGATCAGCAGATATATACTATATTCCTTGATATTTTCGGACACGCCGATCGCGGGCGGTCCCCAGTCGAACGAGCGGCCGGCCGAACCGGACGAAGCGAGTTCCGGCTTTTCCCGCACGTCGTCGAAAAGTTCAGGCATGATCGGCACCCCGCATCGGAAGCACCGCGCCGCAGGAACAGGCGGAGCCGGACTGGACGATCTCGATCCGGTATCCGGCGCGGCGGATGACGGTCTTGCCGCACGCCGGGCAGAGGGTGTCCTGATGATGCCCGAGGTCGATGTTGCCGACATACACGTATTTCAGCCGGGACGCGGCCCTGCGCGCGAAATCCTCGAGCGTTTCCGCCGGCGTGGGCGGCGCGGACTCGTGGAACCGCGGGAAATACCGCGAAAGATGGAGAGGCACGTCGGGCGAGAGGGCGGCGATCCAGTCGATCATCCTGTCGAACGTCGCCGGATCGTCGTTGAGATGCGGCACGACGAGATTGGTGAGCTCGACGTGGACGCCCGCGCGCACGGCGGCAGTGATGTTCTCGAGGACCGGCCCGAGCGATGCCTTCGTGATGTCGCGGTAGAACTCGTTCGTAAATCCCTTCAGATCGATGTTCATGGCGTCGGTCACGCCGCACAGGTTGCGCCACGGCTCGGCTTCGAGATAGCCGTTCGTGACCATGACCGTCTTCAGGCCTTTTCGATGCAGCAGGGGCGCCGAATCGACGATGTACTCGTACCAGATGCCGGGCTCGTTGTAGGTGAAAGCCACGCCGATGTTGTCGGGAACCTCCGTGGCCAGCTCGACGAGCCGTTCGGGGGCGATATACTCGGTGGGGCAGATTTCCTGCGAGATTTCGTGGTTCTGGCAGAACCTGCACGAGAGGTTGCAGCCGTAGGAGCCGATCGAAAAAATCGGACGGCCCGGAAAGAAGTGATACAGCGGCTTCTTCTCGACCGGATCGACGTGGCCCGAGGTGATCTGCCCGTAGGTATGGAGAACACCGCGGCCCTGTTCGCGGCCGCGGGCCAGGCACCGGCCGCGCCGGCCGTCGGCGATGCGGCAGTGGTTCGGGCACAGCCGGCACTCGGTGAAAGCGCCGTCCTCTCGCATATACTCGGGTGTACGCATGCGCTCCTGTTCTAGCACGGCCGCTCTGGCCGCGTCAACAATCGGCCGCCCTGGACAGAAACGAACGAGAATTCGTAAGAACCCAGGAATTCGCAGGACAGCAGGGCAAACAAAGTCACGTGCAAATGCGGGCGGTTCACGAACCGCCCCTACGTCATGGTTTCGATTGCTCCGCAGGGGCGCTTCGCGAAGAGCCCGAATTATGGGCCGTGCATGCACACACTTTGACCCTGGGTATATTCCATGATAAGGTGACATTCCCATCTTTCCCGGAGGTCATCATGTTGGAAACCAAGGCCACCGCCCAGGAACAGCAAGACATCGCCGCCCTGTCCGATATCCGCAAGGCCCGTGAACAGGTCCTCAAGGAGATCGGCAGGGTTTTCATCGGTCAGAACAAGGTCGTCGAGGAAGTGCTCTACGCCCTCTTCGCGCGCGGTCACGTGCTGCTCATCGGCGTTCCCGGCCTCGGCAAGACGCTGCTGGTCAACACGCTGGCGAAGCTGCTCGATCTGAACTTCCGGCGCATCCAGTTCACGCCCGATCTCATGCCGACCGACATCATCGGCACCGAGATCCTCGAGGAAGACCAGACGACGCGCGAGCGCCGGTTCCGGTTCGTCCAGGGGCCGCTGTTCACGCAGATCCTGCTCGCCGACGAGATCAACCGCACCCCGCCGAAAACGCAGGCGGCGCTGCTCCAGTCGATGCAGGAATACTCGGTCACCAGCGGCGGCAAGACCTACCAGCTCGACGCGCCGTTCTTCGTGCTCGCCACGCAGAACCCGATCGAGCAGGAAGGCACGTATCCGCTTCCCGAGGCGCAGCTCGACCGGTTCATGTTCAACGTGCGCATCGAGTACCCGCCGATGGAAGAGGAAGTCACGATGGTGAAAGCCACGACGGGCGGCTCCCTGCCCGAGCTGAAGCCCGTGCTGAGCCGCACCCGCATCCTCGAACTCCAGGACATGGTCCGCCGCGTCCCCGTCTCCGATCGCGTCGTGAAGTATGCCGTCTCGGTCGCCGAGGCCACCCGCCCGAAGAAGGAAGGCGGCCTGCCGTTCGTGAACGATTTCGTCACGTGGGGCGCCGGCCCGCGCGCGAGCCAGTATCTCGTGCTCGCCGGGAAGGCCCGCGCCGTGCTTCAGGGCCGCTCCTACGTCTCGATCGAGGACGTGCGAGCCCTCGCCTACGCGGTCCTGCGGCATCGCGTGC
Source organism: Candidatus Ozemobacteraceae bacterium (assembly GCA_035373905.1). NCBI lineage: Bacteria > Candidatus Rifleibacteriota > Candidatus Ozemibacteria > Candidatus Ozemibacteraceae > Candidatus Ozemibacteraceae bacterium. The sequence goes on from DAOSOK010000030.1 coordinate 28,705, forward strand.
TGCTGAACTTCAACGCCGAAGCCGAAGGCATCAACACCGACGTCATCATCGAGCGCATTCTCGCCGCGGTCGCCGAACCCCGCGAATAATCCCCGATGACCACCGCCTCTCGCCTCTCGCGTTACCTCGATCCGAAGGTGCTCGCCTCGATGGCGGCCCTCGAGATCAAGGCGCGCAACGTCGTCGAGGGGTTCATCGAGGGCCTCCACAAGAGCCCGTTCAAGGGGTTCAACGTCGAGTTTTCGGAATACCGCCAGTACGTCCCAGGCGACCCGCTGAAGGACATCGACTGGAAGATTTACGCGCGTACCGATAAATATTATATCAAGGAGCATGAAGAGGAGACGAACCTCTCGGGCTACCTGATCATGGACACGAGCGGCTCGATGAGCTACCGGGGGGGAAACGCGCCGCTGAGCAAGCTCGATTACGCGGCCACGCTCGCCGCCTCCCTCGCCTACCTGATGCTCAAGCAGCAGGACTCGGTCGGGCTGGTCACGTTCGCCGACGGGGTCCGCAAGATCCTGCGGCCGCGCACCGGGATGGCCCAGCTCAAGGCGATCTGCACCGAGCTCGAGCAGACGAAGCCGACCGACCGCACCGACATCGGCGACACGCTCGACCGGGTCGCCGAGACGATGCGCAAGCGCGGCCTGCTGATCATCTTCTCCGACCTGCTCGACAACACCGAGCTGATCATCAACAAGGTCCGGCAGCTCCGCACGCGGCGGCACGAGGTGCTGCTGTTCCACATCCTCGACCATCACGAGCTGACGTTCCCGTTCGAGGACACGACGCTGTTCCGCGACCTCGAGGACAGGAGCGAGATCATCGCCGACGCGTTCTCGCTGCGCCGCGAATACCTGCGCCGGATGCAGCAGTTCGTCGGGGCCTTCCAGTCCGCCCTGCGGAAATCGGGCATCGACTACCTTCTGGCCGACACGTCGCGGCCGGTCGAGGCGAGCCTCAAGAGCTTCTTCACCCGCCGGCAGGCCGTCGGCGCGCGGCTGGCCTGATATGCCGCTGTCATTCGGAAACCCCTGGTTCCTGGCGGGCGCCCTGACGGTCGCCGTGCCGCTCTGGCTGCACCTTTACTACCGCCGGACGCCCATCCCGCGCGACTTTCCCAGCCTCCGGCTGATCCGGCTCTCGGTCGAGGCGATGACGCGCCGCATGAAGCTGCGCCACCTCGTTTTGCTCGCCCTGCGCATCCTGGCGCTCGTGCTGCTGACGCTCGCGTTCGCCCGGCCCTTCGTGGGCGGGGGTTCGGTCGCGGCGACGGGAAGCGGCTCGCCGGCCGCGTTCGTCGTGATCCTCGACAATTCGCTCTCGATGGGCACCACTCACCAGGGCATCTCGCTGTTCAACACGGCGCGCGCCCGGGCGGTCGAGATCATCGACCAGATGGGCCAGTATGACAAAGCATCCGTTATTTTATGCAACGATCCCGGCACCGTGCTGTTCCCGCAACTCACGTGGGACAAGGATGAGCTGAAGAACGCGGTTCGAAACGCCCCGCTCAGCGTCTCCGGGACGAACCTGGCCGGGGCGCTGCAGCCGGCGCTGAAGCTGCTGCTGCCGGTGCGCGCGTTCAAGCGGACCGTCTACCTCGTGACGGACATGACGAAGACGGCCTGGGAGCCGCTTCTCTCGGCATACGACCTGAAGCGCATCGACCCGACGATCGATCTCGTGGTCATCCCGGTGGGCGGCGCGGCACCGCCGAACATCGCCGTGACCGAGCTGCGCATCGACGAGCCGATGGTGATGAAAGGCCGGCCGGTGACGGTGCGGGCGACCGTCGTGAATCATTCCGACCAGCCCCAGTCGACGCGCCTGTCGATCCTCATCGGCGAGGACAAGAAGAGCGAACAGGCGATCGAGCTCGGCCCGCGCGGCTCGAAGCGGGTCGACGTCCCCATGACTTTCGGCGACGAGGGGCTCCAGCACGTCAGGGCCGTCCTGCCCGCCGACGCGCTACCTCAGGACGACGTGCGGCATCTCGCCGTGCGCGTCCGCGCGCCGCCACGCGTTCTCATCCTCTGCCCGCCGCCGGAGCGGGGCGGGATGACGAGCCGCGAGGACCTGTTCCTGAAGTTCGCCCTGAATCCGCTCGGTCGCACCGAGGGAGCGACGTTCCTGGTCGACAGCCGCACGCTCGAAGAAACGGCCGGATTGCAGCTTTCCGATTACACCGCCGTCTTCCTCGTCAACCAGCGTTCCCTCCCTGAGGCGCTGGTGAAAGGCCTCTCGAAGTATGTTTTGGGGGGCGGCAACCTCATCACGTTCTGCGGCTCGCGCGTCGACCCGACGTGGTACAACGCGAACCTGATCGACGGGCTGGGCGGCGGGTATCTGCTTCCGGCGCGTCTGTTCAAGCGGGTTGGGAACGCCGTCAGCAAGGCGGTCTCCTACCAACTCACCGACCTCGACACCGGCCACCCGGCGTTCAAGCCGTTCGAGGGGGACGGTGCCGGAGATCCCGGCCGGGCGCCGGTGTACGAGTTCTATCAGACGCAGCCGAACCCGTCGGCCCTTGTGCTGGCACGCATGAGCCACGGACTGCCCGGCATCATCGAGGAACGCCGCGGGCAGGGCCGATCGCTGCTGATCACGTTCACGGCCGACACTTCCTGGACGACCTGGCCGCTCAGACCGACGTTTCTGCCGTTCGTCCACGCGTCGGTCATGGGCATGGTGACGCGCCAGGGGCTCAACGCCGACGCGGTCACGCCGGGAACCCCGATCTCGATGACCCTGCTCGAAGAGGGACTCAAGCGCATCACGCTCACTCCGCCCGCCGGCCCCGCCCAGGACATTCCGATCAGGCGCGAAGGCGGCGAAGGGCTTCTCCACGTGACGCTCCCTCCAGGCGAGCAGCCCGGCTTCTACCGGCTCCGCCTCGAAGGCTCCGCCGTCCGGGAAGAGGCGTTCGCAGTCAACCCGCCGGCCGGTGAGAGCAATCTCGAGCGCATTCCCGACAAGAAGATCGTGCGGTTCATCCGGCTCGAGCACAAGGCCGGCTCGAAGCAGAGCATCAGCCGCCAGGTCGTCGCCGTGCGCGAAGGCCGCGACGTGTCGATGCCGCTGCTCTGGGTCCTGCTCCTGGCGGTCTTCATCGAATCGGTCCTCGCGAACCGGCCGATCCGCGCGGGCGGAGGTCCCCGGATATGAACTGGCTCCTGGGACTTCTCGGCTTCGACCCGGCGCCGATTCAGACGATCGAGTCGGTGCGGTTCGGCCTCGGCTGGGGCTGGGCCGGCCTTCTTCTCGCGCTGCTGGTCGCGCTTCCCTGGTTCATTCTCACCTACCGGGTCGAGGACAAGCCCTGTCCGAGGCCGCTGTTCATCACGCTCACGGGCCTCCGCATCCTGTTCGTCGCGGGCCTCCTGACGATGCTCGCCGGGCTCAAGTGTACCGTTTCCGGCTGGATTCCCCAGAAGAACAAGCTGGCCCTCGTGATGGACACCTCTCGCAGCATGAGCATCAAGGAAGAGGAGCTGACCAGGATCGAGCGCGTCCAGGCAGCGCTTCAGAAGGGCCGCCTGCTCGAGAAGCTCGAGAAGAAAACGGGCATCACGCCGGCCCTGTTCTCGTTCGCCGGCTCGGTCGCGCCGCTCGGCCGCGACGACGTCGCCTCGTTCGGCCTCTCGGCCGACGGCCCCCAGACGAACCTGACACGCGCCGTCACCGACATCACCGGCCACCTCGGCGAGGGCAACCTGCTCGGCGTGGTCATCCTGACGGACGGCGCGCATAACACGGGCGATTCGCCGCTCGACGCGCTCGGCCGCGTCCGCACTCCGCTGTATTTCCTCGGCGCCGGAAAAACCGGCCAGACGCGCGATCTCGCGATTTCGATCGAGCGGCCGCCCGCGATCGGGTATCTCAACTCGATGGTCCGCCTGCGCGGCGAGCTCCGCATCCAGCGGATCGCATCCGCGTCCATCCCCGTGACGGTCCTGCGCGACGGCGCCCCGTTCACGTCCCTGCCTCTCGACGTGCCGGCCGGGCAAACGAGAATACCTTTCGCTATAAATATCCCGTGCGATACGGAAGGCGCGTTCACGTATGCCGTCTCGGTCCCAAAACTCGACGGTGAGCTGACGCACGAGAACAACGAGACGGCGTTCCTGCTGAAGGTCGTGAAGGAGCGGCTCAAGATTTTGATCCTCGCAGGTTCTCCGTCCTGGGATCAGACCTTCATCCGGGCCGCCGCGCGCGGCGATCCGAACGCCCACGTCTGCGGCTGGACGCGCGTCACCGACGACCGCTGGCTGCCCACCGTCGATTTCGAGCTGAAGGCCGCCGTTCCCGCCCCCGCGATCGCGTCCGACCTCGAGGACGCCGACGTCGTGATTCTCGCGGGCATCCGCGAGACGCTCCTGGAGCCCCATGCCGAGCTTCTCCTGAAAAAGCTCGAATCGGGGAGAACCGGCATGCTGATCCTGCCCGGCGCCGACGGATACGCGAAACTCGGATACGCGGGCTCGAAACTGGCCCAGATCTTCCCCGTCCCGCTCGACGGCGAGTCCTGGGTCGGAACCCCGTGCAGCCTGGCCCTGCCGACGCGCGAGACGCCGTATGCGTTCCTGCGCCTGCTCGACGACCCGATCGAGAACCAGGAGTTCTTCTCCTCGCTGCCGAAGTTCGACGGCCTGTTCACCTACCCCGGCCGCAAGAGCGGCGCCGAGGTGCTGCTTTCGACGACGCTGTCCCGCGGCGGCACGCTCCAGCCCGCGTTCCTGACGCATCGCGTTGGACAGGGGAACGTTGCGATGCTGTGCGGCGGGCCGCTCTGGCCGATGGGATTCACGCAGGTCCCGACCGACCGCACGATCCGCCCCTACACGGCCTTCGTCATCAACACGCTGAAATGGCTCGCGAATCGCCGCGAGGACGCCCAGGTGACCCTCGAACTCCCGTCTTCGCGCGGCTTCGTCGGCCAGCCGGCGACGCTCCGCGTCTGGGTCAGCGACGCGCGCCGCCAGCCGGTCGACTCGGCCCAGGTCACCGCCCAGGTCAAGGCCGGAAGCGGCGAACCGGTCTCGCTCACGTTCACGGCCACGACCGAGAAAGGCTGTTACGAGGCCTCGCTCATCCCGGCCGCCCGCGGGCTGCACGCGATCGCCGCGAAGGCCGTCAAGCAGGGCTCGCTTCTCGGCGAGGCCTCCGGCAAGCTCCTGGTCGAGGTTCCGACGGTCGAGTTCGACGATCCCGAAGTCAACATCGCGCTGATGATGGCCCTCGCCTCGTCGTCCGGCGGCGCCTACCGGCCGGTCGAGGCGCACGACGAGCTTCTCGGCCTGATCAAGCCGACCCCCGGCCAGAAGCGCGAGACGAAGACCTTCGACGCGCGCGACAGCGGGATCCTGCTCGCCCTCCTGCTCATCCTGCCGCTGATCGAGTGGACGATCCGCCGAAAGAGAGGATTCAGCTGATGCATGCCTCGACGAAGCGCCTCGCCTCTCTGACAATCCTTTCCGCGTTCCTGTTCCTCCTTTGCGGAGCCGCTCCGGCCGCCGAGTGGGGAACCATCGCAATCCCGCGCATCCAGTACGGCGGCGGGGGCGACTGGTATACCGATCCGACCTCGCTCCCGAACCTGCTCAAGGCCGCCGCAGACCGATTCAATCTGTCGACGCGCCCCGACAATTTCGCGATCCGCGTTTCCGACCAGTCGCTTTTTGCGTATCCTATGATATATATCACAGGGCATGGTAACGTCAAATTCGAGGACCATGAAGTGAACCGCCTCGTCACCTACCTCGATAACGGCGGATTCCTCTGGGTCGACGACTGCTACGGCATCGACCGGTCGATCCGGCGCGAGTTCCGCAAGCTGTATCCCGACAAGGAACTGGCCCTTCTTCCCGCCGACCACCCGATCTACCGTTCGGCCTACGATCTTCCGAAGGGCCTTCCCAAGATCCACGAGCACGATGGGAAGCCGCCCCAGGGCTATGGTATCTTCAGTAAGGGGCGTCTGGTCATCTTCTACACCTACGAAACCGACATCGGCGACGGCCTCGAGGACGAGGGCGTCCACCCCGAGAACACGCCCGAAAAGCGCGAGGAAGCCATGAAGATGGCCCTCAACATCCTGTTCTACGCCCTCTCGCAGTGAACGACATGCAGACGAAACAGCCTCTCGACCTGCTCGCGGCCTTTCCCCACAACCGGGAACGGTTCGAAGCGCTGCTCGCGCAGTACCGGCGGAGACGCCAGGCGCGGGTGATGATCGCCCGCCTCGGCTGGTGCGCCGCGTCGTTTCTGGGCGTTCTGCTGGTCTTCCTGCTCGTCGAGCGGACCCAGCTCCAGTCGGAAGCCATGCGCTGGCTCCACGTGCTCGCCTCGTGGGGATTGTCGCTGTTCTGGATGATCCAGGCGGTGCGGGCGTTCGTCGTGCCGCCGGATGACGTCGAGATGGCGGTCGAGATCGAAGACACCGATCCAGCGAGATTCCGGTCGCTGATCGCAAGCGCGGCCGAGTTCGCGAAGCCAGATCCTGAGGAGGAAGGCGAGTTTCCGGCTCCCGTCCGCGCCGCCACGTCGTCGGCCCTCAAGCGGCTGACCGTCTCGTCGGCCGCCGTGACGCTGTCGGATTCGGACATCGCCGCGGCGCTCAGGAAGTTCTCGCGCAGGCGCGCGATCATCACGCTGGCGGTCGTCGCGGCGATGCTGTTCGTCTGGACGCTCCTCTCCCCCGCGGAAGTCCGGCGCGGCGCCCTGCGCCTGCTCCGGCCGCTCGCCGATCTTCCGTCCTGGTCGCTGCTCGAACTGGACGTCCGGCCCGGCAACCGTGTCCTCGCGCTCGGCGACAACCTCGAGATTTCCGTCGCGCCGAGCCAGCCGACCGATCAGGAGCCCGTTCTGACGCTGTTCAAGCCGAAAGCCACGGAAGGAACGGCGACGGAAATGTACCCGGACGAGACGGCGTCGGTCTCGCGCTACGTCTACACCCTGACGGGGCTCCAGGAGTCGACCGACTACCAGGTCAGCATCGGCCGCGTCACGTCTGACCGGTTCTCGATCACGGTCATGCCCCGGCCCGAACTGTCTGAACTCCGGCTGACGCTCCATCATCCCGCCTATCTGGCCACGCAGCCGGAAGTCCTCGCCGAGGGCGTCGGCGACGCATCGATCATCGCGGGATCGCGCATCGACATCACGGGCCGTTCCAGCCAGCGGCTGAAGAGCGCCGTCATCAGCACCGTTCCCGGGGCGTCGATCACGGCCGCCATCGAGCACGGCGACACGTTCTCGACGAGCCTTACCATAGCGACAGATACACGATGGTCGGTGCAGCTGACCAACGAGTTCGGGCTGTCGAACGACAACCCCGTCAGGTTCAAGATCACGGCCCTTCACGACGCCTCGCCGACGGTGACGATCCTCAAGCCGGCCATGGACATCGAGTTCCCGACGTCGAAGCGGCTCGATCTGAAGGTCGAGGCGACGGACGATTTCGGGGTCGTGACGACGGTTCTCTGGTACGCGGTGGGCGACCGCCGGGACTGGATACCGCTCAACCTGAAGGCGGATTTTTCCCCGAGAACGCGGTTCGAGGTCGAGTTTCCGTGGATGCTCGACACGCTCGCGATCGAGCCGGGCACGAAGGTCTCGTATTTCGTGAAGGCCGAGGACAGCGTCAAGCCGGTTCCCAACACGGCCTCCTCGCCGGTGTATCACCTGAACATGCCGTCGATGTACGACGTGTACAAGGGCGGCGAGAAGGCGCAGGAAGACGTGACGAAGCAGCTCCAGGAGTTGATGGAAGCCCAGAAAATGCGCCGGCAGGCTCTCGAGCAGACGTTCGAGCAGATCAAGCACGAGGGGCGCATGGACGAGGCGACCGAGCGGAAGATCCGCGAATCGCTCCAGGAGGGCGAGCAGCGCCAGAAACAGGCGGAGGAGATCATCAACAAGTTCCAGGATCTGCAACAGAACTCGAAGGACAACCCCTTCTCGTCACCCGAGGCGCTCGAGAAGATGCAGAAGGTGAACCAGCTGATGAACGAGGTGCTCGACGACGAGGCGAAGCGGCTGATGAAGCAGTTGCGCGAGTCGCTCACCACGATGAAGCTCGATCCGAAGGAGCTCGAGAAGTTCGAGGAAGCCTTCAAGATGGACAACTACCTCAAGAACCTCGACCGGACGATCGAACTGCTCAAGCAGCTCAAGGACGAGCAGAAGCTCGACGCGCTCGGAAAGACCGCCGACGATCTCCTGAAGCGGCAGCAGCGGATGGCGTCGGAGACGGCGGCTCTCGCGGAGAAACAAAAGCAGGGCACCCTTTCCCCGGAAGAGGAGTCGAAGCTGAAGGACCTCGCGGCCCAGCAGGAGAAGCTCCGCCAGGAACTCGAACAACTCCAGAAGCAAGCGCAGGAGCTGGCCGAGCAGAAGCCGAAGCCAGGCGAGCCGCAGAATCCCGCCACGGAAGACGTGAAGAACATGCGTGACGCGATGAAGCAGGAGGATTACAAGAAGACGGCCGAGGAGATCAAGAAGAATCTCGAACAGAAGAACCCTGCCGGCGCCAAAGAGCAGCAGCAGCGGATGCTCAAGTTCCTCGAGTCGCTCGCGAAAAGCGGGCAGAAGATCTGCAACACCTGTTCCGGCGGCCAGCGACAACAGCTCGACCTGTCCCGATTCGTCCGGCGTTCGCTTGACGTCGCGCGCGATCAGGAGAAGCTGTTGCTGCAGCTCAACGGCCTGCCCGGCCAGTTCATGCGCGGCCAGAAGCCGGCCGTCGAGGGGATCATCGACGAGACGTCGGTGCTGCAAGTGATCGTGCGCCAGCAGGCCGCCGACCTGGAGAACGCCCTCGAGACGCTGGTCAGATCGAGTTTTTCGATCGATCCCTCGGTGCTTCAGCCACTCCAGGGCGTGCAGCCGATGTTCAACGAAATCGTGAAGAATCTCGAGGACCGCGCGATCGGCCGGTCGCGGCAGGACCAGCGCGAGATCATTCGGCGGTTCAACCAGCTCGCGATGGAGCTGCTGCGCGCCCAGGACCAGAGCCAGTCCCAGAGTAACCAGAGCGCCGCGAGCGCGATGCAGCAGTTCAAGGACCTGACGCGGCGGCAGCTGAGCCTGTACCAGCAGATGATGCGCCAGCAGCGCTCGCCCGCCGACCAGCGCATGATGGAAGAGATGCGGCGCATGGCGATGGAGCAGCGGAAGATCCGCGAGTCGCTCGAACAGCTGATGCGCGAGGGCAAGCAGCAGATGCGGACGCTGGGCCGGCTCGACGACGTGCTCAAGGACATGCAGGACCTCGAGACGAAGACCCTCGACCCGCGCCTGCGCCGCGAGGTCGCCGAGCGTCAGAAGTCGATCTACGACCGCATGCTCAAGGCCCAGAAGTCGATCAGGAACCGCGAGGAGGAGAGCGAGGAGCGGAAGGCCGTCAAGGCGCGCGAGATCGTGCAGACGGCCCCCGACAAGCCGCTTCCGCAGATCGGCACCGACAGCCGCGACCTGTCGCGCGACTTCCTGGGCGAGAGCCGCGAGGAGTATCCGAAGAATTTCGAGACGCTGCTGCGCGAGTATTACAAATCGCTGAGTTTGTCGGGAGAAAAATTGTGAGAACACTTTTCAGGCGCGCCCTCCCGATTTTTCTGCCGGCCGTGCTGGCCCTCTCGCCGGTCTGCGTCGGCGCGGCGTTCGCGCAGGCTTCGGCGCCCGCGGTCCCGCGCAATCCGAACGACGCGGTGCGCCTGTATCACGAGGCGATGAACGAGTACAGCCTGCGTCATCTGAAAGCCGCGCGCGACCACCTGAACGAACTGGTGAAAGAGTGGCCGGACCATCCGCTCAACCGGCGCGCCCGCATCGAGCTGGCGCGGGTCTGCGTTGACCTGCGCGAGTATGATCGAGCGATCGAGCTGCTGTCGAGCGTCGCCGAGGGGCCCGCGAACGACGGGGACACGGTGACCGCGCTCGAGTCGCTTGTCGAGCTGCTGTTCACGCTTCAGCGGTTCAAGCTCGGCGTCGACCTGCTCGAAAAGCGGTGGCAGGCGAACCCGAACGACGTCGATCTGGGGAAGAATCTCGCGAAGTTTTATCTGCAGACGGGGCGTTCCGAGGAAGCCCAGCTTCTCCTCGAAAACCTTCTCGAACGCACGTCGCGCCGCGATGTGTTCGCCGACCTGCTGAAGCTGGCGACGAAGACCGGCACCGTCGAGCGGCTGATGTCCGCGATCCAGCAACGGAGCGCCAGGTATCGGGCCGTCGACTACCTCGAGTTCGTCACCGACTGCCTGATGAGCCTCGCCCGGCACGAAGAGGCGATGAAGATGCTGCGCGAGTCGCCGGAAACGCGCACCGATATCGGACTGCTGCGCAAGCTCGCCCGTCTCGAACTCGAGATGAAGGACCCGGCCGCGTCGCTCCAGACGCTACGCCAGATCGAACAACTCCTGCCGAACGAGTGGGAAACCGCCAAGGCGGCGGGCCATTGCCTGTTCCTGCTGGGCAAGCCGGAGGAAGCCGTCGAGGAGTGGCGGCGTCATCTCAGTTCCCAGACCGTCCCGAGGCCCGACGGGTATCAGCTGTTCACCGAGGTGCTGATCGAGCACAAACTGTATCCCGAGGCGCTCGAAGCCTTCGCCCAGGCCCGCCAGGCACTCGGAAACCCGGCCCAGTTCGCTGAGGAACGCGCCGGCGTGCTCGAGGCGATGGGCCGGCACGAGGAAGCTCTCGGCGAGTATCTTGCGGCGATGGCCAACGGAATGTTCAAGGCAGATATATTTGAGAAGCTATATACGTATAAGTCTTCAACGTTCGACCTTCGCGAGAAGCTGAAGTCGGCTCTGGCTACCTCACGGGCGCTCTCGCTGAAGAAGGCGATGCTCGAGGTGCTGATGCGAGGGGAAGCGGCGGCGGACATCCCCGAGATCGCCGGTCTGCTCGACGCGGACGCGCCCTTTGAGGAACTGCTGTACGAGCGCATCCGTCAGGGGCTCGCAGCGGCGCCGACGGCGTTTCTGCATACGCTGTGCCTCGACCTGGTCCGCCGCGACCCGCGCCGGGAGCTGGCGCTCAAGTTGTGCCGGCTACTGCTCGACCAGCCCGACCTTTCCGCCGGCCAGGCGAAGGCAGCCTTCGACGCGGCCTCCGCCGCCGTCGCGCTCGAGCCCGGCCCGGACGCGAAGTTGCGGGCGGCCCTGTTCGTGGCCCTCGGTCATGCGGCGCTCGAGCGGTTTTCCGATACGGCGGCCGCCGAAACGCTGTTTGCCAAGGCGCTCCAGCCGCCGCTCCCATCGGTGGCGCCGTCGGCCGCGTTCGACGCGGCGCTGTGGCTGATGCGCCTGCACGCCGCACGGAACGAGATGCCGGCCGCCGAAGCCGCGCTCGCAACCGCCTCGACCTTCGTGAGCGGGAAAGACCCCATGCACGGCCCGCACGCCGAGGAGCTTCCCGTTGCCTTCCAGGGCGAGGGCGGTGCGATTTCGTTCCAGGATCTCATGCTGGACCCGGAGGAACCGCTGTTCGAAGGAAACGAGGGACAAGCCCGTCTGCTGTACGAAACGGCTTGGCTCCAGGCGCAGCGGGGCGATTACCAGAACGCTCTCGATACGCTTCGCAAGCTCACCGAGGAATACCCGGAATCGCTTTGGATGGATGACGGGCTTCGTCTCGCCCTGCTGATCACGATGGGATCGACCGGAAACATGGACGGGCTGAAGATCCTGTTCGAGGCCGACCGGCTCGCCCTGACGGGAAAGGCGATCGAAGCCGTTCCCGCCCTGGAGAGCCTCGCTCTCACCGCATCGGGGACGCCGCTCGCCCTCGACGCCGCCGCGAAAGCGCTCCTATTCTCTGAAACGGCCTCCGACGCCGCGTCGCTGATGTCGAAGCTGGACGCCTTCGTCGCCCGCCACCCCGCCCACTGGGCGGTTCCCGATCTCATGATGCTTCACTGGAGGCTGATGAAACGCTCGAACGCGCCGGCCACGAGCGAATTGGAGCTGCTGAAACAATTCGTCGACCGCTTTCCGGGCGATCTGCGCTCCCGGCGCGCCAGGCTCGCCATCGCCGACCTGCTCCGCCGGAGCCGCTGAGGACAGACAATGCACGCACACCGCCGCCGATTCCCCCGTTTGCCGATGCTCGCCGCCACCCTTCTTGCAGCCCTTCTGAGCGCCCTGCCGGTCTCGGCGGCGAAACTCCTGATCCCGATGGACGACGACCAGACGGACCACCTGCGTGCCTACGGGATCGCGTATTACGCGCTCGACAAGGGGGGCATCGACGTCGAATGGCTCCTCAACTACCGAGGCGGCTCGTTTCTGATGGACGATATCGATATGGTCCGGAACCGCGCTCGCGAACTCGGGGTCAGGACCGCGTCGATTCCCGACGAGGAAGCCCTGCAGATCCTGGCGAAGATCGAGGACGACAACATGGAGCGGGTGCTGCTCGAGAAGGCGCCGAAGGTGGCCGTCTACTCACCCGACTACGCCGAGCCGTGGGACGACGCCGTGACGCTGGTTCTCACGTATGCCGAGATCCCGTTCGAGAAGTTCTACGATAAACAGGTGCTCGACGGGACAATCTCGCGTTACGACTGGATTCACCTGCATCATGAGGATTTCACCGGCCAGTTCGGCAAGTTCTACGGCTCGTTCCGGTTCGCCGACTGGTACCGCAAGCAGGTCACGCAGGCCCAGCTCGACGCTCAGAAATACGGGTTCGCGAAAGTAACCCAACTCAAACTGGCGGTCGCGCGCGGCATCAAGAAGTTCGTCCTCGACGGCGGCTTTCTGTTCGCCATGTGCTCGGCTGTCGATTCCCTCGACATCGCGCTCGCGGCGAACGGCACCGATATCGTCGCGACGGAACTGGACGGGGATCCGCCCGACCCGCTGTACGCTTCGAAACTCGACTTCAGCCAGACGTTCGCATTTCAGAACTTCAGCCTGATTCCCGATCCGATGGTGTACGAATTTTCCGACATCGACGTCTCCAACAATTACATGGGCGACGCCGGCACGTTCAAACTGTTCGAGTTCTCCGCGAAAGTTGACCCGATCCCGACGATGCTGACCCAGAATCACCGCGGCGTCATCGACGGCTTCTTCGGCCAGACCACCGGGTTCCGCAAGAGCTTGCTGAAGCCATCCGTCACGGTGATGGCCGAAAACAACGACGGCATCTCGGTGAAATATATTCGCGGAGATATAGGCAAGGGAACCTTCTGTTTCTTCGGAGGCCACGACCCGGCCGACGTCAGCCACGTCGTCGGGGAGGGCCCGACGAAACTCGATTTGCACAAGAACAGCCCCGGATACCGGCTCATTCTGAATAACATTCTCTTCCCCGCCGCAAAAAAGAAAGAACGAAAAACCTGACGAGCCGCATATCGTCACGGTTCGAGGCCTGAGCACACCCTATGCTTTCCACGTTTCTGCCCCTGATTCTGCTGGCGTACGGCACCTCCGAACTTGCGGGAACGGCCGCCTTCCTCCCGCTGACGACGGCGGTCTGCTGGCTCCTGCTGACCTGGGCCTGGACGTGCGTGCTGCTGCCGGGGGCACTGACGCGGCTGCGGTGCGAAGGACGCCTTCCGGGATTCAACGAGGCGCAGACGGGGTTTTCCTGGCTGGTCACGGGCTGGATCATCCTCCTTCACGCCGTCTCGGACCCGGCGGCCTGGCTCGTGCCCGGCCTGTATCGGACGTTTCCCCAAGCGTGGCCGATGTTCGTCTCGATCGTCCTCTACGCCGGCATTCTCTGGATCGTGCGTGTGCCGTTCCGAGCCGCCTGGAGCCGGATCTTCGACCCCGACCAGACGCCCGAGGAGTTCTTCCGCGCCCGCATGACGCTTCCCATCCTGTTTTTCCCACCGATGCTGCTCTGGATGGCAATCGAGGACTCGTGGCTGGGCGCAATGCGCCTGCCAGGCCTCAGCGACCTCGAGAACTTCGTAATGGCGCCGCTGTTCTTCGTCGGCCTCTACCTGTTCTCGCCGAACCTGTTCAACTGGGCGTGGCGCGCGACGCCGATGGAGCCGGGCCCCCTGCGCTCCGCCATCGTCGACCTCGCCGCCCGGGCCGAGACCCCCATCGCGGGCGTCAGGCAGTGGGATACGTTCCGCGAGCCGATCCCGAACGCCGCGGTCGCGGGGCTCTCGCATAAATATCGATTTGTATATATGACTAATTACATAATGGAAATCTTCGACGATCGTCAGGTCCTCGCCGTCGTCGCTCACGAACTCGGCCACCTCCGGCTCGGCCACGTCTGGACCTACATGATTTTTTCGCTCGACCTCGTCTTTCTCTCCCTGTTCGCGAAGATCCAGCTGTTCCTGTGCCTGCCGTGGTATGCGGCGCAGGCCGAGACGCTCAACTCCGTCGTCGATCTGGTCGTATTCCTGGCGGTATTCATCGTCTTCTTCACGGCCCTGACTCGCCACAGCGAGCGGCAGGCCGACCGGTTCGCGGCGTCGCTCGTCGGCGGCGACCTGTTTGCCGGCACCCTCGAACGCCTGCAGGAGTTCGTCTCGCCGGTCCCGTCGCGCTGGCCGAAATGGACGCTCACCCACCCGGAGTTCGGGGAGCGGACGTCCGTCGCACGGTCCTGGAACGGCCCGGTCGAACGGCTGGTTTCATCGGAGCGAAGACTCAGACTGGGCCTGCTGGTTCTGGGAATCGCCGCCTGTTTCGCGGCCTGGCCAGGCATGTCGTCGGTTCATCGGCTGGCTGAAATGGCCGACGCCGTCAGCGCGGGGCACATTCGCGAGGCCGCGCGCCTGTGGAACGCGCTTCCGCCGGAGCTGAAAACGCATCCTGAGGCGGCAGCGCAACGGGCAGCGCTGGCGTTCCAGTCCGGAGACTGGGCGTTCGTGCTTCGCCAGGCTGCCCGTGCGTCCTGGGGCGACGGCGGGCCGTCCCCCGACGGACCGATTTCAGAGATACCGCATCATGCGGGTCCGCCAGAAGTTGCTCTTCACTTCGAGATCGTGCAGTTTCTGCTGGAGCTGCTTGACCTCGGGCGAGTTCATGGCGTATCCCTTTTTGATAAGGCTTTCGATCATCTCCAGATTCCGCTCGGTCAGCGATGAGTAGCGCTGGATCTGGTTCATGACGAAATCCTCGTCATCGGGCGGCACAAAGGTCGGCAGCGATCTTTCGCGAATATCCGACATGTTCGAGACTCCTTCGAAGTATATTGAAGGGCATCCCACCTATCGGCGGAGATCCGTGAATCGTTTAGTACGTACAGCCCTCTTTTTTCTGACTCTGCTCGTCTGCGCACCCGTGGCCGGCGCCGCGCCGGTTTCGAGATTCGATCTTCTGGAAAAGGCCTGCCGGGCGTTCTGGGAGCGCACGCCCGACGAAACCGCTGTGCTGCGGTCGAACCTGCTCAAGCCGTTCCCCGACGGCCGCATTCATCTCGACTGGCCCGCGACGCGGGGAACCGCCCTGCTCGTTCTGTACGAACTCCTCGGCCCGTCAACGGCGCCCGCATCTCCGGCCGCCACCTTCACCGACATCGCCCCCGGCACCTCTCTCGGTTCGGCCGCGGCAGTTCTCGGCATCTGTTTCGAGTCCACGGAGAAGCGCCGGTTCATGCCTGATCGCCTGCTGGCGGAAGGCGATCTTGCGAAGGCCCTCGCTTCCATCAGGAAAACGCACGTCATCCCGGCTATCCCCCCGGAGTGGCTGGTTCCGCGCGACACGGAGAAGAAGGAGATGGCGAACGCGCTCGAACGCCGATTCCCCGTCGATTTCACGTTCGACGATCCGCTCAAACGCGGGAACGTTGATGAAACCGGCGCGACAGACGCGCGGCGTCTGGAGCGGATGCGCGGCCTCGTGAATCCCGACCAGATGGCGCCGCAGGAGGCATTCGACCTGACGGCCGCCCTATCCGGGATGGAGGAGCTCGAGAAAACCCTCGACACCCTCGAAATCACCGTTCACGAGCTCACGACGGAGGGAATTCCGCCCGAACGCGTTTCGGACGCCCTCGCGGCATTCGACGAAATAGCGGCGATTCTCGCGGGAACGACGGACAAGCTTCGGTTTTCCCGCCGGCACCTCGAGGCGGCCATCCTGACCGACCCGGAGCGGCTTCGCGACGCGGCCGGCCTTCGCGTGCGTATTCTCGACAGCCAGCGGCGGATCGCACGCTTGAAAGAGAAGATCGACGCCCGCCGCCCCGAGCTCGCCGGAACGAATTGATTCCGCCGACGGTTACGGCAGCCGCAGCCAGGCGGCGAGCATGATCGCCAGGCTGGGGATCGTCACCAGCGCGATGACCTTGCGGAGCGAGGCCTTGAAGAACTCCTGCGTCATCGACAGGCAGAGATGCGACGGGGTGATGAATGCCCCGACCAGCCCCGACGCATAGGCGAACTGGAGCCAGGCGAGGCGCTGATCGGCCGGCCACATGGGCAGCAGCAGGGGAAAGACCGCCCCCACGAAGCCGGTCGTGACGCCGGTCAGGGCCCCCATCACAAACGGCAGCAGGAAGGAAAGCCCCGCGATCGGCAGTCCCGCACCGATCAGGAATTCGCTGAACCGGCCGAGCAGGCCGGTCTCCACCAGTTCCCGGCCGAAGAGAAAGACGCTCCAGATCAGCGCCAGGATGGGGAGATGCAGCGAACCCCGGCAGGAGTTCCAGAAATCCGACGGCGTGACCCGCTCGGTCAGCGCGAACAGCGTGATGATCACCGCCAGGCCGATCACCAGCGGCACGCTGAACAGCGCCAGGACGATGACGCCGAGGAGGGGCCAGAGTTCGGACAGCGTCATCCGGACGGTCGGGCGGCCCTGCAGTGGTTCCGACGGCAACGAAACGCCGCTTTCGTCGGCGGGCGCGGGCGGAGTCCCTGCCCGAACGAGAAACAGCGCCAGGCCGGCAACGAACGCCGTCGCCGAGAGCGGCAGAAACGCCCACGTCAGCGCGACCGGCTCGACGCGCGCCAGGCCCGCGCAGAGGATGATTCCCGGATACAGCGGAAACGCGAGTTCCCAGCAGTGGCGGAACCAGTAGTTGCTGAACACCTTCTCCTCGCGGGAGACCGACATGCGGTTGCCGACGCGATCGGTGACGGGGGCGGTGAACATCGCCCCGCCCGGCATCGGGATCAGCCCGACCAGCCCCGGCACGGCCACCATCACGGCCCGCGGGTCGCGGAACAGCCGGTTGAGCACCGCCGTGATCCGTTCCATGCGGCCGGTTTTCTGCAGCAGGTGCGAGTACAGGTAGATCAGCACGACGATCGCCAGCAGTTCGAGAACCGACCGGTCGGCGGTGACCGCCGCGGCATCGCCCAGCAGACCGCGCATGCCTCTTCCGCCGACCAGTCCCGTGACGAGGGCCGTCGCGAGAATGGCCGACCAGAGCGAAAAGCCGTTCACGAGGCGCCTCATTGCCGTCACCATGGTCTCTGACCTCAACGAATGAAATGCCGCATGCTCCGAACACCCGCTTCCATATATAGGCGCTTCCTCAGCAGGTTTCAAGGCTCAGATGCAGGTTCAATCGGACTTGTATCTTTCGCCGCATCCTCTTATTGAGTCCTGCTGAATGAAAACCAACCGTTCGCCCCGAGGTATCGAAGGGCGAACATTTGAAACAGTGGGCACGCGCTTGTTCGCGCTTCGATACCTCAGCACGAACGATGACGGCCGTCCTCAGAACGCCCGCATCATGCGTTGCATGATATACTTATTTATATATCATTTTGCACGCGAAGCGTTGGACATTCTTGACGAGCCGATGCTTTCCAGCGTATCTCTGTAAAAGAGAGAATCTTTTGAAAAGGATGTTGCCATCCTGAGGGTCATGATATTTCCGAGATGTTGTTTCCGTGTCGGGTGGTTTCGGGAATGGTTCGTGTTCATTCTCGGTCTCGGGCTCTTCCTCCCCGGCATCCTTTCTGCACAGGAAGCGCACTCCCGGCCCCTGATCGTCGGCTGCGATGCGAACTATCCGCCGTACGAATACCTCGATTCCCAGGGGCGCCCCGCTGGATTCAACGTCGATCTGATCCGTGAAATCTCCCGCGAGACCGGTCTGGCGTTCGAGATTCGCTCGGGACCATTCCAGGAAATCCGTCAGGCGTTCGAGGCCGGAACCATCGATATCCTCGCCGGGTGGGGATACACCCCCGAGCGCGCGAAGAATTTTTTGTTTTCGGTTCATCTGAATCAGATCAGCTGGAGTCTCTTCGTCCGTACGAGTGGGCCGGTCATCCGGTCGGAGGATGAACTGGAAGGCAAGACGATCATCGCCCAGAAGGGCGACGTCAATTACGATTACTTCGTGTCCCGGAACCGGAACGTCCTGGGGGTCGCAAGACCGGAAGACGCCTTCCGTGCCTTACTCGCCGGGCAAGGGGACTGCGCCGTGGTCAACAAGGGAGTCGGGCTGTATATCCTGCACCGCGATCAGATTCAAGGCGTCAGACGGCTCGAGATTAATTTCCATTCTCTTCGATATTGTATCGCTCTGCATAAAGGAAACGAGGAACTCCTGGGACGGATCAACGAAGCCATTTTCGTGCTCAAGGAGTCGGGGCGATTCCAGGAAATCTACGACCGCCATTTCGGCCTCCTCGAACGCAAAGAGACCACGCTGTACGATGTTCTGAAGAGCGCCCTCATCGTTCTGGTGCCGATCGGGGCGTTGTTTCTGGCGATCCTTGCCTGGACATTCTCCCTGCGCAGCCAGGTTCGCCGGCAGACGCAGAGCCTGGCAGCCAGCGAGAAACGGTTTCGTTCCCTCTTCGAGGATTCTCCGGCCGCCATCTGGGAGGAAGACTTTTCCGCCATCCATGCGCATTTCACGGCGCTTCGCCAGCGGGGCGTTTCTGACTTTCGGCAGTACTGGCAGGAACATCCCGAGGAGATTCCCGTCCTGGCCGGAAAAGTGAAGGTCATTACCCTCAACAAGGCAAGCATTCAGATTCTCGGCGGCAATCGGAAAGAAGATATCCTGCCCAACCTTCCTCAATACTTCACCCCGCAGACCATGGAAGTCTTCAAAGAGGAACTGATCGCCCTGGCTTCGGGCGAAACCATCTTCCGAAGCGAAGTGCCCCTGAAGAACCTGCGGGGAGAACAGATCAATGTCGAACTGGTTCTGATGGTTCATCCCGATTTCGACAGTGATCTCTCGAAGGTTCTGGTGTCATTCATCGACATCACCGAACGCAAACTGGCGGAATCCGCCCTTCGTGAGGCGCAAAAAATGGAGAGCATCGGAACGCTCGCCGGCGGAATCGCCCACGATTTCAACAATCTTCTCACCGTCATCCACGGTCATTCATCCCTGGCTCTCCATACGCTTTCGAAGGACAGCGAGGCGGCCAGGCATATCGAAAAGGCGATAACGGCGACCAGGCGGGGAGCCGATCTGACCAGGCAGCTGCTGGCCTACGCCGGCAAGGGGCGATTCGTCATCGAAACGATCGATCTGAACCGGCTGGTCGAAGAAAACACGCAGATATTGAGAACGGTCGTCCCGCGCAATGCCAGTCTGAACTTCGAGTTTGGAAAACCGTCTCCGTTCCTGAAGGGCGATATCGGGCAGATTCAGCAGATCATCATGAACCTCATCATCAATGCCGGCGAGGCGATCGGTTCCCAGACAGGGTCGGTGACGGTGCGAACCGGCGTTGTCGATCTCGCCCGAGATGATACGAAATACCAGAAATACTCCCGAACGCCCCTTCCCCCGGGGAAATACGCTCTGTTGCAGGTTGCCGACACCGGCAAAGGCATCAGGGCCCAGGACCTCGATCAGATCTTCGACCCATTCTTCACCACCAAGTTCACCGGTCGCGGACTCGGACTGGCGGCGATACTCGGGATCGTCCGTGGACACCAGGGGGGAATCTTTCTCCAGAGTTCGGAAGGGCGCGGAACCCTGTTCGAACTGGTGTTTCCCCTGGCGGAACCGGCCGCGGAGGACGAGCCAAAGCGACCTCTTCAGCCCGACTGCAACGGCCGGGGAAAAACCATCCTGGTGATCGATGATGAGGCGCCCGTCATCGAGGTGTTGTCGCAGATTCTCGCCGGGTCCAACTTCACCGTTCTTTCGTCGCAATCGCCCCTCGAAGGGATCGAGCTTTTCCGACGGCATCACCGGGAGATTTCCCTGGTGCTCCTCGATTATTCGATGCCGGAGATGGACGGAAAAGCCGCGTTCGACGCGCTGACAGCGATCGATACGACCGTCAGGGTCATCATCTGCTCGGGATATTCCGAGGAGTCGCTTTCCTCATCCTTCGTCGGACCGCGGCCGGCGGCATTTTTTCAGAAACCGTATGACCTGTCGGGGCTGG
The DNA here is from genome assembly GCA_035373905.1 of Candidatus Ozemobacteraceae bacterium. Classification (NCBI taxonomy): domain Bacteria; phylum Candidatus Rifleibacteriota; class Candidatus Ozemibacteria; family Candidatus Ozemibacteraceae; species Candidatus Ozemibacteraceae bacterium. Next base: position 49,013 of record DAOSOK010000030.1, read on the forward strand.
TGCAAAAGATCTCCGCGCTGGCAGTCTCAGGATCGGACGCGGGGAACGACACGGCATTCCGGCCGTAATGATATATCGAGCGTTGTATTTTTTTGATCCGTCCCACCGGGCGAACATCATGTTCTTGTGCGGGATTCATTTTCCATCTATCTTGGGATGGAACAGACGGTCGCTCTTCGAACACGCCCGGCCCCAACTCGGCCGTACAGGAGGTCTCATGCGAAGCTTTGCATCCCGAGTGCTCGGTGCGATCACCGTCCTGGTGATGGCGGCGTTTTTCATCGGCCTGGCGACGCCGGACCCGGCCTTTTCCCGGGCGGGTGGCGGCCATTCCTACTCGTCGGGCGGCCATTCTTCGGGCTCGTCATCGAAGAAAAGCTCCTCCGGCTGGAGCAGCAAGAAATCGAGCAACTCAAGCCATTCTAAGAGCAGAAGCAGGAGTTCCGGGCCATCCACGCCGATGACCCCCGGCGAAGCGACATTCTTTTTGGTGGTCATGGTCATCTGCGGATTCGTCGTCGCGGTGAAAATCTATGCCGATTACGTCAAGAAGGGCCCGGTCGGCACGGATTGGACGGACGTCGAGAAGGTTCAGCGGCAGTTTTCCAAGCTCCGCACACAACCGGCCTCGGCCAGGATAAAAGCCCTCGGTGAATTGAAACTCCGCGATCCCAACTGGAACGAGATGCGTTTTCTGGAACGAGCAAAGCAAGGATTTTCCCGCATCCAGGACGCCTGGTCGAAGCAGGATCTGAGCCCCGTTCAGGGTTTTCTTTCGGATGGCGTGTATGAGCGTTTTTCCATCCAGATCGACGAACAGAAGAGCGACGGCCTCCGGGACCACATGGAAAGTCTCCGTATCCTCAACGCCCGGATCGTCCAGGTGGAAAGCGGCAGTCGGTTCGATGTACTCCACGTCTCGATCCGCGCTTCCGCCGTCAATTACCGGGTTTCCCTGGCGGGCGGCCGGCGGCTGGACGGCTCGACCGAGCCCGAGGAGTTCGAGGAGATCTGGTCGTTCCTCCGGAGGCCCGGGAGCAAGACGCTCGAAAAGCCGGGCCTGATCGAAGGTGTCTGTCCCTCGTGCGGCGCGCCGATCGAAATCGTCCGCGCCGCGAAATGCACGTATTGCCAGACGTTCCTGCGGTCGGGCGAGCACGACTGGGTTCTGGCAGAAATCACCCAGGCATGCGAATGGGTCGTCGAAGACGAGAAGCCGAGGCCCGGCCTGGACCGGCTCACGGAAGCCGATCCCGGGTTCAGCGTGCAGCAAATCGAAGACCGTGCATCCGTCATGTTCTGGCGGTATTACACGGCGTTCCGGCTCGGAAAGGTCGAGCCGATGCTCAAGCACGCCCATCCCGACTTCATCGGGAAACTGCAGGCGAAACTCGTTCCGAAAGCCAACGGTTCGCGGATGGCTTACCAGACGGCTGCGGTGGGATCCGTACGCGTTCTGGGCGCGGCGCTCGGGGAATCGACCTCCGCGCAGTCCTCTTTCGACAAGATTCTGGTCGAGCTCCGGTGGTCCTGGAAGCCTGTCGAGAAAAACGCGAAGGGTCTCGTGATCCCGGGCGGGGAATACCCGCTGAACTGCACCCAGGTCTTCGTGCTGATCCGCAGGAGCGGGGTCAGGACCGAGATCGGCCTCGCGTTGTCAGGGAGTTGCTGCAAGAGTTGCGGAGCCCCGGAAACCGACACGGCGGGCACGGTCTGTCAGTACTGCCAGACGCCCCTGAACGAGGGAACGGCGGACTGGATCCTGGAGCAGATCGCTGACCCCCACGCCCCCGACATCGTCAGGCTGCTGAAATCGCCGCCGGCCGCCCCGCGCCCCGAGGCCGCCTCCCCCAAATGCCCCACCCCGGCCCCCGGTTCGTCCGCAGACAGCGTCTCCGCCGGCACCGTCTCCGCCGATACCGCATCCGGCGATATCTTCGAAGTGCGCGGTTCCGCCGACGCCCTGCGCTGGATGACGGCCGTCATCTTCGCCGACCGGAAGGTCGAGCAGGCCGAACTCGACCTGCTGAAACAGTATGCCCGATCGTACGGTGTTCCCCAGGCGAAGTTCAACGAGATCGTCCTCGCGGCCCAAGCCGGCAAAGCCGTTCTCCGGCCTCCCGCGAACCGCCAGGAGGTCGCCGCCATCTACCGCGAACTGGTCAGGCTCGCCCTGGCCGACGGCACGCTGAGCGACACCGAGGAGAAACTGCTGAACGCCTTCTGCCGCCAGGGCAACCTGCCCGCCGACGAAGCCGCCCGCATTCTCGCTTCGGTGAAATCGGCACGGATGTAATTATATCATTTACCATACTACCGCAGGGGCGGATCGCACTCTCGAAAAATTTTCCTCCGTGCCTGGTATGTGCGTTTCCGTTTGAGAACCAATCCGCAGATGGCGCTGATGAAGCATATTTCGCAGATGAACCGCTGAAAACCTCGTTGTTTTCAACGGAGTATTCCCGTGACTCCGAGGCGCGTGTTTTCACGGCCGTGATTTCTTGTGATACGGCCTGAAATGGGGTATAAACAAGGAAATCTCTGCCGGTGCGGCTCGTTTCGCAGCCGGTATTCTGGAGTTGCGACATGACGTTGAAACGCGGGATCGGGCACGCCTTTCGAACGGCCGGGGGTGCGGCCCTGCTTGCGATGGCCCTCCTTCTCCTATCGGCGCCGACCGTATCGGCGCGGAATCCGCTTTCCAGCTACCTGTCTCGTCTGCTCGACGAGAGCCGCGCCGAGATCGCGATCGGCCAGCTTCTCGCCGACGGCTTCATCGCGGAAGTCGCGCTCAACGCGCAGCCATCCCCCGCAAGCGCTGCCGCCATCGTCCCTGCCACCGCCGACGACGAGTTCATCCGTCGGATCGTGGCGGACCTCTCGTCGAAATGCCCCCGTCCGACCCTGCCGTATTCCGTGACGATCATCGATAGTACCGTTCCCGCGGACATCCCCTTCCCCGGCGGGGCGATCGTCATCACGACGGCGTTGTGGCAGCAGGCGAAGGCGCCCGCCGAAAAGGAGTTTCTCATCGCCCGCAACCTCATGCACGTCGCGCTGCGCCAGCCGATGATCGCCATCAAGCACGAAGGCCTGTATGCGCGCGCCCTCAAGTTGCTGAAACAGCGCACGCGCGACCCCCAACTGCTTCGTCAGGCGGTGCGCGACTACATGAAGGCCGCAGAAACCATGGATCAGAAGCGCGCGGACCGCGAAGGCGTCATGCTCGCCTCGAACCCGGCCGCCGTGCGCGACGGCGGGATCGCGCTTCTCAACCGGCTGACGCAGATGCTGTGGCCGTTTCAATTCGGCGCCGTCGACGATTTCCTGGCCCGCATTCGCGCGCTCGAGTTGCTCGCGCTGCCCTGATATATATACGTGGAATTATATAGCAAATGACTGACGAGGGCTGGCTCAGACAACCCAGGGAGCTCGTGACCGACCAGGATCCCTGGATTCGCCGTCTCGCTCTCGCCGAGCTCGCCCGGGCGCCGCTGGCTATCGACCGCGAACTGTTCGAGGAACATCTCTTCAGCTCCGACCCAACGCTCGCCCTGCCCGCATTCCTCGGCCTGAGGCGCCTCTGCCCGCCGCCCCCCCTGATGGACGAGGCATGGCGCGACATCTTCGGAGAGGCGATCGACCTGCTCGGGAAGCGTGCGGCGAGCGGCCCCCTGCCCCTCCGGGCCGCCGCGATCCAGGCGCTCGCGTTCGCGCCGGGCGGCGTCTCCGACCTGTTGCTCGACCGGCTGACCGCCTCCGCCGTCGACGAGACGCCCCTCGAAGCCCCGATCTGGAGCGAACCGCCCCAGCTTCCCCTCATCCAGGATGGGTGCGGAGCGGGTGATCACTCGGCCTCCCTGGCTCTTCTCCTCGGCGCCGCCATGCGCTCCGGTTCCCGGGCCTCTCGCATCGCACGCCTGCTCGCCGACGGCGACGAGTCGCGGTGCATCCCCGCGCTCCTCGCCCTCCAGGCGTTCCCTCAGCCCGAACTGGCCGAGCGCGTCCTCCCGCTAGTCCGCGCGCCCTCGACCCGCGTCGCCGCCGAGGCGGCCCGGGCCCTGCTCGCCTGCGGCGGGAAGCGTGTCTTCCTGCTTCTGCTCTCGCTCGTCGCCGACACGGCCGAACCGGCCCGCAAGGCGTATCTGCTGCCCCTCGTCGCCCGCACAGGCCGGCCCGAGGTCTGGAAGCTGCTCACGACTCACCTGGCCCACGCCGACCCGCGCGTGCGGAAGGCCGCGATCGGAGCCGCCGCGGGCCTCGCCGTCCCCGCGCAGCAGCGCGCCACCGCCCTGACGCCGCTTCTCGCCGATGCCGATCCGTCGGTCGTCGCCGAAGCGGCGCGGGTGTTGTGGCCGCTCGGTTCGATGGAGGCGCTCTCGAAACTCGAAGAGATGATCCGGCGCCACGACGCCGCTCACCGAGCGCTCGCGGCAGACGCCCTCGGCGGCCTCCCCCCGGCGCCGGCCATCCCGATCCTCGTCGAACAGATCGCGCGCGAGCGGCACGGCGATGTCCTGCGGGCGCTTCTCCTCTCGCTCCGCCGGTTGCTGCCGAAAGCCGCGCCCCAGACGGCAATCACCGAGCGGCTCCTTCCGACCCTGCGCCGGCTGCTCGACGCGTCCGACCCCTTCCTCCGCAGCCAGACCGCCGTCCTGGCCGGTCTTCTCGGTCCAGCCGCCGAAGACATCATCCTGACCTGTCTCGAAAAGCCCGAGCACCCGCACGTGCTCGCCTCACTGCTCGGGGCTTTGCGCCGCATCGGCAGCTCGCGTCTGCTCGTCCTAGCACGCTTCTCCGACCATCCCGACCCGCGGGTGCGCGCGAACCTGATGGAGACGATGCTGTTCAGCGGCCCCGGGGCCGTTCCCTATCTGACGAACGGGCTCCGCGACCCGGCCCCCCGCGTCCGCGCCGCCGCCGCGAAGGGCCTCTTCCAGCTCGGACAGCTCGAGGTCGTCCCCCTGCTGACCCGCATGCTTCTCATTCCCTCGCCGGTCCCGGTGCTCTCGGCCTGCCATGCCCTCGGCCAGCTGATGCGCCTCCAGCCGCCGACCCTGCGCTCGGACCATCCGTTGTCCCTCTCGCTCTCCCGGGAAGCCCGCCGCCGCCGGCCACCGGCCGTCGCCGGCCCCGTCGTCCTGCGCGATCCCTCGCTCCCGGATCTCTTCGAGAAACTGAGCGGAACCGCGAACGATACGAACGCCACGATCGAGATCCTCCAGCACCACGTAAAGGCGCACCCGACCTCCCGGGCGGCTCGACGCATGCTGGCCGCCGTGTTCGCCGGCATGGACCGCGCCGCGCCGGCCCTCTCGCTCATCGAGAGCTGCCTCGCCGAACAACCGGGCGTTCTGGCCGATCTGCTCGACGCATACCGCCTCGCCATGCGCGTCGGGGACCTCCCCCGCGCCGAGCGGCTCGGCCACAAGGTTCGCGACACCTACGGAGCCCTCCTCGACGCCTGCCTCGAACTGGCCCACTCGAGCCGGGGCGGACCCGCCGACCAGCTGCTCGACAGGCTCTTCAACCTGCGCGAGCCGTCCATGAATCTCTACAGCGCCATGATCCAGCTCAAGGCCAAGCAGGGCGACGTCGAAACGGTGCTCGACCTGCTCGCGGAACTCCTGCTGGCCCGCCCGGGAAACGCCACCGTCGCCGCTCGCCTCGCCGCGAACCTCCCGCCGGCCCTCTCCGAGCTCAAATCCGCCCTCGCCCAGTATGCCCGCGCCACCGCCGGCTCCTCCTCTCCCATCCCGGCCTGAACCCGCCGCGGTTTCCAACGGTCTGCCGGAATGGGTGTGCCACCCGCCCCGCGGCGCACACCGGCGATCGTGAGACCATTTTATATTCGATTAAAAATACAACCCGGCCGCGAGATCCGGCCGGGTTGTATGACGACTATTCTACAATTATCCGTATATGCTGCGCCTCAGTGTCCGCCGCAACCGCCGCAGCCGCCGTGGCCGTCTCCGTGGTCGTGAGCGCCGCAGCAGCCGCCCTCATGCTCCCCGCCGCAGCAACCGTCGTCGCAACACCCCTCGTCGGCATTCGCCCAAGCTTCGCTGCCCGGCTCGCCCTCTTCGAGGATGTCGACGACGCGCAGTTTGAACGTCAGGGCCTCGCCGGCCAGGGGATGGTTCAGGTCGAGAGTCACATGCGTGTCGGTCACCTTCTTGATGACGGCCGGCATGTGATGCCCTTCAGGGGTCTGAAGCGCCAGCTGGAGGCCGACGGCGGGCTCGAAGTTCCACTCGGTGCCCTTGCGCTCGATCGTAAAGACGCGCTTCTCGTCGCGATCGCCGTAGGCGTCGGCCGGCGGGATGGTGACGGTGCGCTCCTGATCGAGATTCATTCCGAGGAGGGCGCGGTCGAAGCCGGGAATGACATGGCCCTGGCCGACCTGGAAGCGGAGGGGATCGCGCCCCTCGCTGCTGTCGAAAATCTCACCGCTTTCGAGCGTCCCGGTGTAATGGACCGCGACGAGGCTGTTCTTGTTCACTGTACGCATATTCTTGTTCCTTTCAACATCTTCAACGACTTCACCGGCAACACAACCCCTGCCGCATCGCGGTGTTCCCTTCAATGTACCGCACCGAACGCTCTTTTGCAAGGCGCCTGTCAAGCGCTCCCGCCATGCGAAAATTTTCCCGAAAACCGAAGCGCGCCTTTCCCGGTATGGATATAATGACGGGAAAGACAGATCGTGAATCGGAGCGAGGTATATCATGAGACACACGACACGCCTTTCGAGACTGCTGGCGATCGCCTGCGTCGTCGGAACGACCGCCTGGAGCCCTGCCCCCGCGGGCGCCCAGACGACGTCGCCGTTCGGCGGCGAGCGGGTCACGATCTCCGTGACCGACACCGCTTCCGGCGCCGCAACGACCATCACCTCGGACGCGCAGGATGATCTGCTGACGGCGGAGGAACGCGAACTGATGGCGCTCAAACTCCTGCCGCACTATTATCCCTCCCTGAAGCAGGCGATGCAGAAACCCCTCGGAAGCCTCGATCGGGCGAAGGCCCGCGCCAGGTCGCTATATCGGTACCCGAACGCCGTCTATTCGCCGAACTTCGGCGACCCCGTCCGCATGCTGGAATGGGCCAGACGCTACCGGAACGACGCCGCGATGGTGAAGTTCTCCGGCACGGCGCAGCGGGGCGACATCATTCTGAGCGGCCACAAGACCGTCGAGGGCCAGAAGAACGACCCGATCGCGATCCTCACCGGCGGCAGGTATCACCACGCCATCGTCGTCATCGACGGGCCGCCGTGCGTCTTCATCGAGGCGGTCGGCGCCACCGGCTCGAAAACCGACCCGACGAACAATCGCGTCCGCATCTCGAGCTGGCACGAGCAGCTCGCGGCCTGGGCCGGCATGCGCCTGGAGCGGCCCACCGCAGGGCTGCCGGCGGCCGAGGCGAAGAAGAATATCGACGGGGCCGTCAACTACCTGATCGCCCAGCTCGGCAAGCCGTACGACTACGGCTTCACCAACAACGACACGAACCGCGCCTTCTACTGCAGCGAGCTCGCCTGGAAGTGCTACGCCGTGGGCGCCGGCATGACCAGCTACAAGCCCGCCAAATCCTCGGGCCGCGACCGCATGATCGTCGCCCTGAACGCCGTCGTCGACGGCCTTCAGCCGAAAGACCGCGTCACGATCGCCAACCGGGTCGTCGCGTTCGCGAACGAGTTCACCTCCCAGAAGCCGCCCGACCTGCGCAAGCTCAACGACTTCATCGTCGACGAGCTGACGCCCGCCTGCAAGACCCTGTCGGACGCCTATCCGACGCCCGAAGCCCGGGAAAAGCTCCGCACCGTTCTCGAGAAAGTCCGCACGAACGACGCGTTCCCGAAGTTTCTGAAGGCCCGCGCCGAATTCGAGGCGGCGAAACAGGCCGGAACGTTCGATACCGGCTGGGGCATCGGCGCCGCCCGCAAACTGGCGGCGGAAGCGAAGATCGGCGCATCCATCGTGTCGGACGTCAATTCCCTGATCAAACAGAGCGGCGCCGGCTACGCGAAACTCGCGCAACTCGTCGGCGCGGTGTTCGCCCCGATGTACAAATATATGGGCACCTATGCCGACTTTCTGACGGGCATGGACGAGGCCGGCAAGGTGAACATCCCCGACGGCGCGAAGACGGTCCTCTCGATGACAGAATGGCTCGCCGAGAAGCGCGAATCGGTGAAACAATGGCCGATCGGCTCGAGCCTCGCCAACCTTCTCCCCGGCAATGGCGACGGCAAGGTGCAGGAGAGCTTCACCAGCCCGACGGACCTCGCCGGAACCTCGGCCTTTCACGTCGAGTATCCCTGATCCGCGTCATCACCGGCAAGGCGCCCGAGCCGCACGATCGCGGTCCGGGCGCCTCGCTGTACCGCGTCTCACTTGCCGCCGTGCGGTTTATCCGAAAGGCCCAGCGCCGAGCGGCAGTCCTCACAAAACAGATGTGATGATATATACTTTTGTATTTCCCTGACTCGTTCCGGGTCCGGGCCGTCCGTCCATTTGCCGGGACCGGCGTCGAAGGATGTGATCGGGTGGCGCAGGAACAGCAGACGGAGGCGGTCTTCCTCCTCGGGGCTGGAGACGGTCCAGCGGAAGGCCTTGCCGCACTCGCCGCACTCGGTCGTCATCTCGATACCGGGCGTCCGGCCCTTGCCGCACGTCGAGCACAGGGGTGAGGCGTCATACGTGATCCTGACGGGGAGCTCCGAAAGCGACCGTTCCAGATAGGGAAGCCCCTGGACGATCTGCCCGACGCCGGCCCAGGGATGTTCGGTCGCGGCGCCGCAGATGTTGCAGGTATAGGAAACCGACTCGGGCGGCCGGGCAATCTTGTAGCACATCGCGCTGTGAAACTCGACCTTCTCGGGCTCGCGCCGCAAGGCGCGAAGCGACTCGATCAGGGCTTTCCGCTTTTCCGGGTCGGCCTTCCAGGCCGGCGCTCCGCCCGCATCCGGTTTCGCCTCCGATGACTCGCCGGGCGGAAGGGCTCCCTCCTGCGCCTGCCCTCCGGCAGGCAGCATCCCCATCAGCATGGCAGCCACCAGTCGCCTGATACGTTTCATGATCCCCCTCCTCCACGTCCTTTCCCCCAGCATACCACGAGCCGAGCTAATCCGCAGATGACGCTGATGAGGCTGATTTCGCAGATGAAACTCTGTCTGCCCTTCGTCTGCGGACACACTCCTGAAAACCTCGTTTCTATTCAACGGAGCATCTCTGTGGTGAAGCGGTTTTGCATGTGAAGCCGACCCTGCTAGAATGGAAGGCGGGAAAAGGGGTTCTGATCCGCAGGTGAACATCGAGAGGAGACACCACGATGGCAATCATACGCATCCTGGCTCTGGCCGGAATCCTGGCTTTTTGGGCGGCCGCCCCGGCGGCGGCATGGGAGGCGGCATTCTACAAAGAGGGTGCGAACGGCTGGTTCCGGCTGACCGTGCCGCCGGACGAACTTGCGGACTGCTCGGCCGCCGACGTAGTGCCCGAGCCCGTCGACCGCGCGCTGTTCCAGGTGACGACCGGAAGTTCGCGCCAGGGCTTGCGCTCTTCCCGTGCCCAGAACGCCGCATGCCGGCAGAACATGCGGGTCCTGCTGAGCGCTTCCGAGATGTACGAGATGGACCACGACAAGCCGTTCACCGGCCCCGACCAGGAATATCTTGACATATTATATAAAGAAAATTACATTTCCTCCCGTATCACGGGGCCTTCCGGACGGTGCCGGTACCGGTTCGTCAAAGACTCCGGCGGCTCGAAGACGGTCCGGTGCGAGGCCCACGGCCCCATCGAGCCCGACGTCAACGATCTCGAACGTCTCCGTCAAGCCGACGAGGAAAGCCTGCGGGAAAAGCCCGCGCTGCTCGTGTTTGGCCGGTGCCGCGCCGCCGGCCCCGCCGGGCTTCGCCTGCACGACCGCCGCGACGGCCGCCTGCTTCGTGAGGTCACCCTCGAGGTTCCCGCAAGCGACGTCACCGACGACCCGCGCGTGCGGGACGACTGGTTCGACACCTGGAAGCGCCACATGATTGTCCTGGGCCGGCAGACGCCCGCCGACAGCCTGTTTTCCTACCTGGCGAGGCAGGTTCCCATCCGGCTCGGCCTGACCCGCGACGATCCGGACAACAGCCGCTCGCCGTTCTTCCGCCGACGCGACACCCCGGACGCCGATCTGTATTCCCTCACCACAGGCGCCCTCGCCATCCAGGAGGCGCTCCAGCTCGACCGCATGAACAGGCCGCCCGCCTCGGCCACCGCCGCCGACCAGACCGAGCCCATCACGGTGCTGTCGGGCCCCGACATCAAGTCGCACCCCTACGAGACGATGATCGCCGGCCGCAAGCCCACCGTCCTGCCGCTCGACCGGCTCGTTCCGGCCGAGTTCTATAGCTGTCACTTTTCAGACATCAACCGCCAGATCGCGTTCGGCGACCTGCTCGACCAGTGGGGGACCAGCCTGCTGCACACCCTTCAGGCCGCGGCCCACGACGCCCGCGTGAAGGAGAAGCTGCTCGACCAGCTGTGCCTCGAAACATCCGAGCTGACGCGGCTGTTCGGCGACCAGGTGATCGCCGACCTCACCCTCTGCGGCGCCGACCCGTTCCTGCACGAGGGGACCGACCTCTCGGTGCTGTTCACCGTGAAAAACCGGGCCCTCTTCGACATGATGGCGCAGAAGCGCTTCGCCGCGGCCCGCGAGCGGTTCCCGCAAGCCCGCGAGGAACGCCTCGATATCGACGGGGTCCCGGTATTCGCGCTCACGACCCCCGACCGGCATCTCCACTCGTTCTCCTGCGAGCTTGACGGGGTCTCGGTCTACTCCAACAGCGCCGCTGCGATCGGGCGCATCATCGCCGTGTGGCGCGGCCGCCGCCCCTCGCTGGCCCAGTCAGCCGATTACCGCTACATGCGCACGGTGTTTCCGCACGACCCGGCGCGGGAAGACGTGTTCCTCTACCTGTCCGACGCGCACATCCGCCAGCTGGTCGACCCCGTCTGGAAGATCGCCCGCCGCCGCCAGCTGCACTGCATCGGCAGCCTGCGTCTTCTCCAGAATGCGATCACCCTCTACGCTGACGAGCATCCCGGAAAGACCCCGACCCTGGACGATCTCGTCGCCGACAACAGCCTGAAGCCGTCGTATCTCTCCTGCCCCGAAGGCGGCGCCTTCACGCTCGCCTCCGGCACCGCCGAGCCGGTCTGCAGCTTCCACGGCCGCCTGCGCTACCTGCGGCCGATCATCGAACGGCCGCCGAGCCGTGTCACCGCGGAAGAGGTCACGGAATACAAAGCCTTCGCCGATTCCTACAAGCGGTACTGGCGGAGGTTCTTCGACCCGGTGGGAATCCGCGGCCGGCTCGCGACCGACGGCGTCTCGCTCGAGACCTGCATCCTGCCGCTCGTCGAAAACTCGCTCTACGACGGGTTCAAGACGATGTGCGGCGGCGACCCGGCATCGCTCGACCTGCCCATCCATCCGAAGACGATCGGCCTCCTGGCCGGCAAACTCAACGGCGAGGGCGTCGGCGAGCTCACCTCCGGCTGGGACGAAACGATCAGCCGCCTGGTCGCCGGCTCGACCCTGACGAAGGCCGAGTTCCTGCGCGCGATCGGCCCCGGCTTCGTTCTTGGGCTGGTCGACGGCGATCTCCGGTTCGAGTTCATGCAGGACACCTCGGGCTTCCTGATGATCGACATGGCCCGCGATCCCAGTCGGGCCGCCCTGGCGGGCGTTCTGCTGTATTCCCTGAACCTGCCGGTGTTCGGCGTGGTCCAGGTGCGCGACGAAACGCTCGCGGCCCGCTTCCTGCGAGAGTTTCTCGACCAGCTGGTGCGCCACTCGATGGGCGACGAGTCCCGTTTCTCCGACGGCCTCCGCCTGCGCACCTACGAAACATCGCTCGGAACGGGCAAACCGGGTTTTCACACGCTCGAACTCGGCCTCTTCGTCGTCCGCTTCCGGTTCTTCTTCGCGGTCCACGACGGCGCCCTGCTGGTTTCGACCCAGCGCGGCGTGATCGAACGGCTGCTGAACGGTCCCACCGACCGCCTCAAAACCACCGCCAGCCTCGAATTCCGACTGCGGTACACGGCGTTCGACCGCATCTCCGAAGCGACCCGCCTCGGCTGGCAGGAACAGGTGCGCGAAGCCTGCCTCAACAACCTCGGCTCGCTCCACGCCCTGTCGCGCCTGCGCGGCATCCCGGCCGCGCGCTGGAACGACGAGTCCCTGCGGATCAACGGCTACGTGCCCTTCTGCCCCGAGGGCGGCGCCTACCGCGACGAGCCCGGCCGCGGCGGCATCGCCTGCTCCATCCACGGCACCCCGGAACAATCCCGCCAGCCCGGGACAGCCGATGCGACGCAGCCCCTGAACCGCTTCGTCGACAGCCTCGAGGAACTGACCGCCTCGCTCGAGTTCACCCCCGAAGGCCTCTTCACCCGCACCACCATCCGCCGGAAACAATAATGCGTTATCGGGTGCATCTCACCCATCGACCGCAGGGGCGGGTCTGAAACCCGCCCCTGCAACCTCGAAGGGAGTTATTTTCCGGTCAGGCCGAGTTTTTTGCGACAGTCTTCGCAGAAGAGGCGGGAGGCGATGTAGTCGGCGTTCTCGATCACCCGCTTCGCGTCGGGGCCGCTCCTTCCCATGCCCTTGGGGCCGGCATCGAACGAGTCGACGGGGTGGGCGATGAACAGCAGTTTGAGCCGGTCCTTCTCGTCGCTGGTCGAGACGTTCCAGGAAAACGCCTTTCCGCATTCGCCGCAATCTGTATTCATCACTATACAATGCGGCTTCCCGCCGCCGCACTTCGAGCAAAGGGGCGAGGGGTCGATCGTCACCTTCACGGGCAGGTCCCGGAGCGATCGCCTCAGGTAGGGAAGCTCCTCGGAAAGCTCGCCGGGGCCCTCGTAGGGCAGGTCGGTGACGGTGCCGCAGGTTTCGCAGGTGTACTGAACCGACGCGGGCGGCATAGACATGTCGTAGCACATCGCGCTGTGGAAGGGAACCTTGTCGGGCTCGCGTTGAAGCGCCCGGAGCGACTCGACCAGGGCCTGCCGCTTCCCCTCGTCGGGCTTCCAGGTTCCCGCCTCACCCGCGGCGGCCCCGCCGTTCGGAGCCGGGGCCAGCGGCTCCTGCGCGGCACCACTCACCGGAAGCGCCCCCATCAGCATCGCCGCCAGCATCCGTTTCAGCCTCTCCATCCTCGCGCCCTCCTTCGTCCGAACTCTCTCGAGCATTGTACATCAGAATCTGGTGAGAACCAATCTGCAGATGGCGCTGGAGGCGCAGATGAAATCCTGAAGCTTGAATGCGTTTCAACGGCGCATCGTCCCGGCATGTTCAGGCAGTCACTCGCCGGTGCTGTGTAGAGCGGTTCGCGAACCGCCCCTACGGTTAGGGCAGCGGTTATGCCCCTGTTGAAAAAGGCCACCCCCGGGAGAGGGCGGCCTTTGTCATGATTCGATGATCAGAAGCGAGGTGGCTCGTTCGTCGGCGGAAGCGCGGGATACTCCGGGCCGGCCGGCCGCATGGTGCCGCCGGGAAGCTGGGTGCCGTTGCCGTTGCCCCAGCTCCAGCCACTGCCCCAGGCGGAGCCCCAGCCGGAGCCCTGGTTGTTGCCGTAGTTCGAGCCGTAGCCGCCGGTCGGAATCTGCGGCATCACGACGACGCGGGGCCGCTGGGCGGTTATCTGGCCGGGGACGCGGACGCCGGCGTTGATCAAAAGCGATTCCTTCGTCGAGCGGACGATCGCCTGGACTTCGCCCATCATCATGCGGGCGGTGGCATCGTCGTTCATCAGCAGGTGGAACCGGATCCGGCCGAGCCGGTCGTGAATCTCGGCCAGCAGGGGCCGCCAGGCCGGGTGCATGGGGGCGCGCTCGAGGGCCGAGCGGGCGTTGTTGATATGGCCGATCGCCATGACGTCGCGGCCCCAGTGGCCGGTGCTGCCGGCGCACATCGCGAGATCGCTCTCGATCATGCTCAGCAGGCTGATGACCGTCTGGAGCTTGGCCGGATCGTAATCGGGACGTCCGTAGCAGCCGCCGTTCGACTGACCAGGGTGGCCATGATGACCGGACTGGCCATACTGGCCGGCCTGGTTCGACTGGCCCGACTGACCGGGATATCCATACGAATCCGTCTGGCCGCACTGGCCCGCTTGGTCAGACTGTCCGGCTTTGTCTGACTGGCCGGCCTGACCACACTGACCGGACTGGTTCCAGGAATCTTCCTTCCCGGCCTGGTCGACCTGGCCGGACTGCTCGACGGGGGCCTGCTGTCCCTGGTTCTGCTGGCCGACTTCGACGGGAACGCGGGGTTCCGGGGGGCGACCGTAGCCGCCCTGGCCGAACGGGTCCTGAAAACTCACCGGCGTCGCCTGGTCGCTCTGGTCGGCCTGTCCCACGACGATTTCCTGGGCCCAGCACGGAACGGAGATCGCGATCGCCATCAACCCGGTCAGAATCCTGCGTTTCATCATCTTCCTCCTGTCGATAAACCAGCCTCTTGTTGTGACAGCTAAAGGAAGCAACAATTGTACCAAACCAGGAATCCGCTCCCAGCGCAGAATTCGCCGCGCCGACGCCCCGCACCTGCCGGAAACATGGCACCAACCCTGCCGAAAGAACGACGCCGGGCTACAACTCGAGAATCTCCCTGAAATTCCGTTCAGCTCGTTCGAGATCCTCGGGTGAGAGGGTTCCCAGCTTTTTCTCGAGGAGATGTTTTTTGATCGTGAAAAGAATGCCCGTCAGAGTTGACGGATACAGAAGCCCGGCTTCCTTCCACTCTCTGATCCTCGTGTCACCGGTGATTTTTCGCGTCGTATTGCTCGTTATCGCGGCGACGACGACTTCTTCTCTTCTGTCGTTGAACTGCTTTCCGCTGAGAATGAGAACGGGGCGTTTCTTCGTTGCGGTCCCATCCGTGAAAACGATCTGGGCAAGAGCGATGTCTCCCCTCTTACATTTCGTCATACGCGGAATCCTTCTCGTTGTCCCAGACCTCCTTCAACGCAGAGGTGGGTTTTGTGGTCATGGAATGCAGGTCCGCTTCTTCGGCATCGCGTTCCATCTGCGTCTTGATGCTTTCGAGGATAAACTCCTTCAGCGTCTTGCCGTGCAGAGCCGCATAGGCCTTTATCTTGCGATGCTCTTCAGGCGCGATATCGATCGTCAGCCGGTCCCGTTTCGCAGAAACTGACACATTTCCCCCTTTTTGTCACTTTGTAACAATGTAACATATTTCCATTCCGGGATGGCATTCCTGCAGCATGAAATCCACCCGTTCGCCCTGAGCTTGTCGAAGCCTGCCCTGAGCCTGTCGAAGGGGGGCGGCGAAAGCTTCTCGTGCTTCGACAGGCTCAGCACGAACGGGAATGTGACATTGGCGCTTGCGGGATCAGCTTTTAGCCGAACCTGCTCCGTGGGCCTTTTGCAGTGCTTCGATCTCGGCACGAGACAAACCGGTCACTTTTGAAATCAGCGAGATATCCAGACCCTCTCCGAGCATATTCATCACGACACTGACACGTTCCTCATCACGGCCCTCCTCGCGGCCTTGTTTCAAGGCGGCGTTGATCTGGGTGATGCGGATGCGTTCTTCCTTGTCGCGCTGTTCGAGGATGGCACGGGTGCGTTCGTCGGAGTTGACGCGCTTGAGTTCCTTCACGGCCATGACCAGCTCCTTGTCGGACTGCAAATCATCCGGCAGAGGCTTGCTTCCTGCATACATCTCGCCGAACCGTATGATATGTAACCACTTTTCCAGGCGGGTTTGCAAGCGGCGGGGGCGGGTTCTGAACTTGGGGAGTTCGACGAAGTGGAGCTCCATCAGGTCGGGCAGGAGCAGGCCGGTGTCTTTCTCGCGGAACTGGAACGCAGACTGGAACCGGTCGAGCCTGTCGAACATCACGAAATCGAGAATCGCAATGCCATAGGAGGGGTTGAGCTGGTCGAAACCCTGGGTTTCGCGGAGCTGGCCGGTATACAGGAGGGCCAGGTAGTATGCCAGGCGCTTCGCGAAGCTGGCCTCCTGGTTGGCCTGCATCTCGATCGTGAACCGACGGCCCGCGCCGTCGACGGCCTTCACGTCGACGATCGTGAACTTGTCGTCGTGGAACTCCTTCAGATTCAGCGGGCTCAGCAGGGTCAACTCGGCGATACACCGGTCGCCGGTGAAATGTAGAAGCGCATCGATCAGTCTCGCCAGGATCTCCTCGTTGCCCTCCCTGCCGAACACGAGTTTGAACACGACGTCATTCCGCAACGGATACACTTTCCGCTCCGCCATCATCCCGCTCCTTCGCCTGACGATTCGAAGCGGCCCGGCCGGTTCACGTCGCGCCGGCAATCCTGCTTCACCCATCCATCACGCGAAACCACAGGTCGGGGAAAATTCTTTTTCCCACTCCTCACCAGCATCAACTTCGATCTCACCCGCCTCGCGTCACGTGCTCAGCGCTTGGGAAAGTGAAAAATCGCCCCTCTTACTAACGGATATGCTATTATCTGTTACTAGTCTATCTGCAAAATAACGAAATGTTCCTTTCATGAAACGAACAACTATTGGCCTGTATGAGGAGAGCATCGGGGCAGGCGAGATTTGTAGCGCATTCGTTCCTGCGCCCCTTCCGCCTGACCCGCCGCTGTCGATCGACCCGATTCTCCAGGAAAAATTGGATCGCGCACATCTTGCGCTCGGACAGTTGAACGGCGTTTCGCGCTTCCTTCCCGACGCGAGCACTCTGCTGTATACCTTCATCCGAAAAGAAGCGGTCCTTTCCTCGAATATCGAGGGAACTCAGTCGTCCCTATCGGATCTTCTGATGTTCGAGGCTGATGCCGCCCCTGGAGTCCCCATCGACGATGTTCGGGAAGTGTCGAGTTACGTTCATGCCCTGGAAACGGGAATGACATTGCTTGCCCAGGGATTGCCGCCTTCGACTCACCTGCTCCTGGCCTGCCATCGCGATCTGTTGGCCCAGGGGAGGGGCTCCCGGAAGGCCCCGGGTGAGTTCCGGAAGACGCAGAACTGGATCGGCGGCGACCGGCCGAGCCGTGCCGCCTTCGTTCCACCGCCCCCCTTGCGGGTGATGGAGTGCTGGGGGCACCTTGAAAACTTTCTGAACGATATTCCCTCCCGAACATCGCCGCTCATCAAGGCGGCCCTCGCCCATGTGCAGTTCGAAACGGTCCATCCGTTCCATGACGGGAACGGGCGGATCGGTCGTCTGCTGATCCCGCTGATCCTGATCCACGACAAGATTCTTCGGCATCCGTTATTATATGTTAGTTTATATTTCAAACGACACAGGCAGACCTATTATGATCTTCTCCAGAAGGTCCGAATCGAAGGGGATTGGGAGGCCTGGCTCGGCTTCTTTGCCGACGCAGTGACGGTATCGGCCACCGAAGCCGTCGGTCTGACCGAACTGTTGAACGACTTGACGGCCCGGGATCGTGAAAAGGTGAAAGCCTCGGGCCGGCCGGGAATTTCCGCACTGCAGGTGCTCGACTGCTTCATCCGGCGCCCGCTTCTGAACTCGAACCAGGTGCAGAAGCTGACGAAATTCGCTCTGCCGACGATTCTGCGGGGATTCAAACTGCTCGAAGAGCTCGGGATCATCCGCGAAATAACGAATCGCCAGCGCAATCGCCTGTACTGCTATGCAAAATACCTCGACCTGTTGAACAAGGAGCCGGACAATCATGGCACAGGCCAGGAACTTGTTTGATCGTCTGGTCACGAGCATAAGACAGGCCGGGAAGATTCATCGCGGGGAAGCGGCCCCGAGTCGGCGCTTTGATATGACACCGACGGCCATGACCAGCTCCCTGTCGGCCGAAATCAGCCGGTTTTCTCTGCCGCTGAGAGTTTTAGCGCTTCGATTTCGGCATGAGACAAGCCGGTCACCTTGGAAATCAACGCGATATCCAGACCCTCTCCGAGCATATTCATCACGACACTGACACGTTCCTCATCACGGCCTTGTCTGAGACCTTGTTTGAGGCCGTCTTCGCGGCCTTGCCTGAGGGCTTCGTTGATCTGGGTGATGCGGATGCGTTCTTCCTTGTCGCGCTGTTCGAGGATGGC